>JAIPDZ010000134.1 GCA_021737425.1 Deltaproteobacteria bacterium | reverse complement strand
CTGAAGATTCACCCGGATCATATGCTGACCTCGATTTCCCCCATGGCCTGGATCACCTTCCTCTGTGTATTTTTCATGATCACCAGCATCATCGTGATCGCTCCCGAGATCTTCAGAAAATCAATGGCGCATTCCTTTGGCCTGATTGAAGAACAAAGGATCAAACTGGAGATCAACAATCAGCGCCTACTGAAAGAAATCGAAGAACGCAAAAGGGTGGAAACGGCTTTGCGGACCAGCGAAGGGAGGTACCGGAGCGTCATTGAAAACATCCAGGATGTCTTTTATCGACTGGATAAAAAGGAAAGACTGGTGATGGCCAGCCCCTCCGGGGCCCGCATGTTCGGATACGGGTCCCTCGGAGAGCTGATCGGCCTCAGCCTGGAGCAGTTCATGCCCGATGCGAATGAACGCGGCGTGCTGATTAGGGAGTTGAAACGAACCGGCAGGGTGAATGACTTTGAAGCGGTGATGAAAAGAAAAGACGGCTCCACCTTTATTGCCTCGTGCACGGTCCATTACTATTATGAAAGCCAACATCGGCCACAGGGCACAGAGGGTATTATCCGGGATATTACCGAGCGAAAACAGGCCGAAGAGGAGCGGCGGCGGCTCAGCAACTATCTCGACAATATCATCAATTCCATGCCGTCGGTCCTGGTGGGGGTGGATCAGGAGGGCCGGGTGAGCCAGTGGAACCTGGCGGCTGAGAAGGCCACGGGGATCCACGCGGCTCAGGCCCGGGGCCAGGCCCTGGAACAGATCCTGCCCGAACTGGGCCGGGAGTTGGAAAAGGTTCGGGAGGCCATCCATCAAAAAGCCGTTAAATCGGAGACCAAGGTCCCCAGGCATTCGAAGGGGATGGTCCGCTATGACGATATTACGGTCTATCCACTGGTGACCGATGGAGTGGAGGGGGCGGTGATCCGGATGGACGATGTGACCGAGCAGGTCCGGATGGAGGAGATGATGATCCAGTCCGAAAAGATGCTGTCGGTAGGGGGGCTGGCCGCGGGCATGGCCCATGAGATCAATAACCCCCTGGGCGTGATCCTGCAGGCATCCCAGAATGTCCTGAGGCGGGTATCACTGGACCTGCCCGCCAATTCCCGCGTTGCAGAGGAATGCGGGACCACATTAGAGGCCATAAGGTTGTATCTGGAGCAAAGGGAGATCCCCGAGTTCCTGGATGATATTCGAAAAAGCGGAGAGAGGGCCGCGGAGATCGTTTCCAATATGCTGAGCTTCAGCCGGAAGCCTGAAGGCGGGGGGAGTTCCACGGATATCGCAGAGTTGATGGAACAGTCCCTGGGCCTTGCCGGAAGCGACTATGATCTCAAGAAAAATTATGACTTCAGACAGATCAGGATCGTAAGGGCGTATGACCATGATCTGCCCATGGTGGTCTGTCAGGCGAGTAAAATCCAGCAGGTGTTCCTGAATCTCCTGCGGAACGGAGCCGAGGCCATGCAGGAGTACAGGAGAGAAGTCCCGGGGCGGGGAAGGAGATCTGCGCCCTCCACATTCACCTTGCGGTTGGTGCGGGAGGGCGATATGGTGCGGGTGGAGATTGAAGACAACGGTCCAGGGATGGATGAGGCGACACGCAAGAGGGTATTTGAACCCTTCTTTACCACCAAGGCCCCGGGCATCGGGACCGGTCTGGGACTGTCAGTCTCCTATTTCATTATCGTTGAAGAGCATCAAGGGACCCTTTCTGTGGAGTCCACCCCGGGGAGAGGGTCCAGATTTATCATCCGCTTGCCTGTGGAGGGAGGGATTCATGAGAGATGATCGGATCCGGGTTGTGGTAGTGGATGACGAAGAGAGTATTCGGAGGGGGCTTAAGGCCTGGTTGGAGGATGAGGATTTTGAGGTGGAGACCGTGGGAAGCGGGGAAGCGGCCCTTGAGATCCTTTCCAGCCGTCCGGCGGATGGGGCCATTGTGGACATTCGATTGCCGGGTATGGACGGAAACGCATTTATGGAACAGGCCCATCAGATGTGCCCGGGGATGAAGTTTCTGGTCTATACAGGCTCCGTGGATTACGCTCCTTTGCCCCAATTGCGGGCCATGGGCATCAGCGATAAGGATATCTTTCAAAAACCCCTAAGGGATATGGCCGTTCTGGTCGCTGCGATGAAAGATCGCATCGAGAGGCAGAGACAATGACGGAAATGTATACACTCTTGACCATTGAGGATGAGGAACAGATCCGAAGAAGCATTCGGGCCTTTTTTGAGGATATGGATTGTAGGGTGGTGGAGGCGGGGGACGGGGAGAGAGGGCTGGAACTCTTTCGACAGAAGAACCCGGACGTGGTGCTGGTGGACCTCAGGATGCCCGGCATGAGCGGTCTGGAGGTGATCGACGTACTGTCCCGGGAGGCGCCTGAGATCCCTATTGTGGTCCTCTCCGGAACGGGCGTGGTGGCAGATGCCATTGATGCCATCCGTAGAGGGGCCTGGGATTATATCATGAAGCCCATCAAGGACATGGCGGAGTTGGAGCACGTGGTGAAAAGCGTGCTGGAGCGGGCCAGGCTCCGTGACGAAAGCCGGAGATATCATATCAGCCTTGAGGAAGAGATCCGGTTGCGGACAAAGGAACTCCGGGAGAGCGAGCAGCAATTGCAGACCAAGGCCCGTGAACTGCAAGTGCTGAACCGTCTGGGAAGGGAGATGGGCGAAGTCCTTTCCGTGGAAACGATTGTGGACAGGGCGTTGGATATAACCTTTACCGCGCTTCACCCCGATTTGGTGCTCTTCTTTGTAAGAGAGGGGAATGACCTTCTCTTAAGAGGGTTCTTGCCGGAGGAAAGCGACTTTTCCAAGGAGGATGTGCCTATCCATCGGGTGGGAGAGTGCCTGTGCGGGACCGCGGCCAGGGATGGTAGCACGGTCTATTCTTGGGATATCCACACCGATCCCCGATGTACCTATGAGGAATGCAAGCGGGCCGGGTTCCGCTCCTTTGCTGCCTTGCCCCTTAAAAGCGAGGGTGAAATCATCGGCGTGCTGGGCCTGGCGTCTCTTACAAGAAGGGACTTTGAGGTGTCCGCTTCTTTTCTGGAGGCGCTGGGGCACGAGATGGCCATCGGAGTGAAAAACGGACTCCTCTTTGAAAAGGTGAAAGCAGACGCCATCGAGCTTCAGACCCGGCTGGTACAGATCCGGGAGTCCCAGAAAGAGAAGGAAGAGTTGATGCTCCAGCTCCACCGGGCTCAGAAGATGGAGGCCATCGGGACCCTGGCAGGGGGCATTGCCCACGATTTCAACAACATCCTGGCCCCCATCGTCATGGGCACGGAAATGGCCCTGCTGAACATTCCCCAGGATCACAAGGCGAGCCGGATGCTCAAGCAGGTCCTGGATGCGGTGGCCAGGGCAAAAGACCTGGTCAACCAGATCCTTACCTTCAGCCGCCAGGGCGATCTGCAGAAGGGGCCCATGCAGGTGGCGCCCGTTTTGAAAGAGGCCGTCAAATTATCACGGGCCGCCCTCCCCGCCACCATCGAGATCCGCCAGGATATCCGAACCGAGGGGGATACGGTTCTGGCCGACCCGACGCAGGTGCATCAGGTGATCGTCAATCTGGTCACCAACGCGGCCCATGCCATGGGGTCCCAGGGAGGGATACTGGAGATCATCCTGGATGAGGAGATGCTGGATGAAAGCACCGCGGCAGGGATGGACACATCGCTGACGCCCGGTGAGTTTCTTAAGTTGATGGTCAGGGATACCGGGCACGGCATGGACCATAGGATCCTGGAAAAGATCTTTGATCCTTTTTTCACCACCAAGAGGCGGGGGGAGGGAACCGGCCTGGGCCTCGCTACCGTAAGCGGAATTGTCCGAAACTGGCACGGCGCGGTGCGGGTGGAAAGTCAATTGGGGAAGGGCTCTCTTTTTACCATTTATCTGCCGAGGCTGGAGTCTCGTGATAAAAAGAAGGAGAAGGAAGTTGAGCCCATTCCCCGTGGCACCGAGCGGATCCTGTTCGTGGACGATGAGCCGATGATTGCGGAGATGTACGCCGACATGTTGCGATTTCTCGGCTATGAAGTGGAATGCATGACCGATCCCCTGGAGACCCTGAACGCCTTCAGGACGGACTCCGAAGGGTACGACCTGGTGATTACGGACATGACCATGCCCGGAATGACCGGAGAGGAACTGGGAAGGGAAATCATGCGGATCAGGCCGCAGACGCCCGTGATCCTGTGCACGGGGTTCACGGAGCGGATGCCCGAACACAAGGCCCTCCAATTGGGATTTCGTGCCTTTGTCATGAAGCCTGTGGTGACCCAAGAGATCGCTCAAAAAGTCCGGCAGGCCCTTGACAGCAAAGGGTCGGGCCAAAAGGCCGAAAGGTCTTAGAAATGGCGGGACGGTTCGCCGATGGTGTGATGAAGCGATTCGGGGCCTTTCGCTCGCCCGGACAGTTTTCAAAGGGAAAAAGATCCCAGGGGGTGCGGGAGCGTATCCTCTTTGTGATGATTCTCATCGGGACCGGGTTTGCGGCCATCTCGTTTATCCCGGGGGCCTTCCTTACCCTGAGGGAAGGGCTTTGGCCTGTTTTGGCCATGAACACCGCGGTGTTGACCTGCGGTGTCCTTTTACTGGCGGCCAAGCGGCTGGACTACCGCACCAAGGCATGGACGGCCTGCCTGCTCATCTACGCCGTGGGCGCCTATGTGGTCTTGTTTTTCGGGTTTTTGAGCGGGGGGCCTATCTGGCTCTTCGCGTTCGGGGTCATGTGCGGCCTGCTCCTCGGGGTCAAGGCAGCCGTCATCGGGATCGTTCTCAACGCGGCGACCTTGCTTTTCTTTGTCTATGTGCACTCGGCCACATCCCTGGGGCAGGGGCTTCCCTTTTTCGCGTCCTGGCTTCATTGTCTCACGGCGTTCGGGGGGTTCGTCCTCATGAACACGGTTACGGCCGTCTCCTGTTCTCTGATACTGGAGGACGAAGCGGACGTTTCCTTTTCCCTCCGGAGGGAGAAGTCCAAGCTCCTGGAGTCCAAGCGGCGACTCGAAGAAGAAATCGTTTCCCGCAAGGAGGCGGAACACAGACAACGGGAACTGGCACGGGAGCTGGAGATCCTGCACACCACGGCCATGGAGTTTGTGAGCATATCCGAGGAGGAATCCCTCTACCACCTCATCGGGAAAAGGATCAGGGAGATCCTCGGGGACGTGGTGGTGGTGGTAAACTCCTTTGAGCCCCAAACCAGACAGTTCTGTACCATGGCGGTGGAGGGCGTCAGTTCCAGGGCCGGACGCATCCTGGATATCCTGGGACGAAACCCGGTGGGGATGATATCCACCCTCGACGATGAAATCGCCGAGCAGAAACTCAAGAGCGGAAAACTAATGGAGGGTCCCGCCGGGGTTCACGAAATGTCATTCGGGGCGGTGCCCAAGGCCGTCGGCCTCTCCCTGGAGAAGCTGCTGGGCATTCGCCGGATCCATGTGATCGGATTTGTAAGAAAAGGGGATCTGTTTGGGAGTGCCGTCATCGTGGATCGAAACCCCTCTTTGGATTCCGACCTCCACAAGAACCGAAGCCTGGTGGAGGCCTATGTGAACCAGGCGGCCCTGGCCCTGCTGCGCAACCGTTTTGAGAGAGAGCTGAGGGAAAGCGAGGAGCGCTACCGGCACCTCGTCAACAATGCCCCGGCCGGGATCTACGAAATCGATCTCCAAGACAACACCATTACCAATGTCAATGATGTCATGTGTGACTATACCGGGTATGCCAGGGAGGAATTCCTGACCCTCAATCCCCTGGAACTTCTGACCGAGGAAAGCCTGGCCCATTTTGTGGAAAGGGGCCAGGAGTTGTTGACCGGAAATGATCTCCCGGAATCAACGGAGTATCGCATGCGCAGAAAGGACGGGAGCGGCTTTTGGGCAAGGTTTCATTCCAATGCCGTATACGTGGAAGGAGTGCCGGTCAAGGCCACCGTGGTGGTGCATGATATTACGGAAGTGAAGACCCTTGAGAAGGATAAACGGCAACTTCAGGAGAGTCTCCTGGAGGCCCGCAAGATGGAAGCCGTCGGCACCCTGGCGGGGGGCATCGCCCACCGGTTCAACAATGCCCTTTCGGTGGTGTCGGCCAGCATGGATCTGTTGGAATTGGGTGCTGACGGGGGCGCTGAAAATAAGAAATACATAGACGGGGTCAAGGAGGCCGTTCAGAAAATGACCGGGCTCACCAGTCAACTCCTGGCCTATGCGCGCGGCGGAAAATACTTTGTCCGGATCATCTCCTTAAACCGGTTTTTGTCCGAGGTTCTACCGGCCATTCTGCCCCAATTCAGTAGTTCCATCCAAGTGGAAACCGACCTGTCCCCGGAGGTCCTGCCCGTTGAGGCCGATCCGAATCAGGTGAAGGCCATGCTCTCCGCCGTCCTTACCAACGCCGCTGAAGCCATGGAAGAGGGCGGGTTCATCCGCATCGCCTGCCAAAACCAGACCGTGGAGGAGGGCGATTTGAAGGAATACCCGGGCCTGGTTCCCGGGGCTTACATCGCCCTGATTATTGAAGACAACGGCAAGGGCATGGACCGGCAGACGCTTCAGAAGATCTTCGATCCCTTCTTTACCACCAAGTTCCAGGGAAGGGGGCTCGCCATGCCCGCGGTCTGGGGGATCGTCAAAAACCACGGGGGATGGATCGACGTGGATTCAGCGATAGGAAGAGGAACAACGGTGCGCATCCTCCTGCCCGCATTTGAGGAATAGACCCTGTACCTCCCCTCAGCTCAGAGCGCTTCGTAGGGGAAGAATCCCTTGGGCGGCCTGTCCTGTAAGGCCTGGCGCGGCCTGTGGAACCTTTCATTGTCAAAGATGTGTTTCAAGAGCCCCTCACGGGTGCGGGGCTCGGTTAGATGGGCAATCCCCACCGCATGCTCACAGATGCTCAATCCCCTGGGATCAAAGGCGCCCTGCTCGGTAACGATCACCACCGGGTCGGCGGCAATGGCCGTGGTGGTGATGCCCTCCGGGGATTTGTCCAGGATTTTGGAGACCCCTTTGGCGGTGGCGGATTTCATGGCAATGACGGCCACCCCGCCTCTGGAGAGATTGGCGCCCCGCAGGTAATCGGCCTGCCCCCCAATGCCGCTGTAGATTTGATTGGCGTTCAGGGAGTCGGCCCATATGTTCCCATGGAGGTCCACTCCGATGGCGCTGTTAATGGCCACCATGTTGCGCTCCTCGGCAATGCTCAGCAGGGTATTGGTCACATCACTGGGCCTCCCCTGGACAGAACTGTTGTAATCAAGCCAGTCATATCCTTCCCGGCTTTCGGCCAAAAAGACCGTGGAGATGGAGAACTGCCTTCGGCTGTAGCGGTTGGTGACCACCCCCGCCTCCACCAGCCTTCTCATGGCTGTGGCAAACAGTTCCGTATGGATCCCCAGGTCTTTGACGCCCTTTTCCAGGACCGCCTGGGTCACGGCCTCCGGGACTTCCCCGATGCCGTACTGCAGGGTGCACCGGTCATGGATATAGCGCCCTGCAATGAGCCGGCCGATCTTTTCGGCCCGTTCATCCGTGCCAATGGAAGGATGGGTGGGAAGGTCATAGTCGGTGTCAATGAGATAGTCGATCTTATCCTCGGTAATGGTGGTACCCAGAACAAAGGGCATGCGGTCATTGCGCTCCGCAATAACGCAACCGCCGGCCTGTCTAACCGCCTCAATGGCCGCGGGCACCCCTTCCACCGCGGTCCCCAGACTGAAGTTCCCGCCGTTATCAGGTCCGCTCACCGATACCAAAGCGATGTTGGGCCGTATGTGGTCTTGGATCTGCCTGGGAATATCGGAGAGATGCATCAGCTGATACATGGCCTGGCCCCTGTTGAGGGCCGCCCTGGACGGAGTGCCGTTGAAGATGATCCGGTGCATGACCCGGTCGCAGCAGGGTTCGCTGAACAGGGTTTCAATATCCCCCATGAGCAGAACGCCCAGCAGTTCCACATCCTTTATGGAAGCATCCCGGGCCAGTTGCCTCAACAGGACCTGGGGGGTTGCGGCATTGCCGGATGCATAGATCCGACTCCCGGGGGGGATGACGGAAGCGTTTACGGCTTCTTCGACTTTACTGACGATCTTCATAAAAAAATGCTCCTTATGAAGTGACCCTATGAAATGAGTGGTTACCGGCCTTTGAAATCAGGGGTTCGCTTTTGGAAGAAGGCCTGTAGCCCCTCCTGATAATCCTCGCTGCTGTACAGGGCCCTGCGCAGATTCTGAAGCCGTTCAAACGCCTCAGGCGTGAGGGGATGGGCCTCAGCCAGGATCCGGAGCTCTTCCTTGAGAAGGGAGATACAAAGCGGCGAGTTTCGGGCGATTCGTCCGGCGATCCCGAAGGTGAAACGCTCCAGCTCATCAGCAGGAAGGATGTGATTGATCAGGCCGTATTGTACTGCCCGTTCCGCGGTAATGGGGTCTGCGGTGAACAGCATCTCCCGCAGCAGCGGAAGGCCCACCGTCTTCATGAAATTGAGTGTGCCGTCGATGCTGTAGGCCACCCCGAGCCGGGCCGGGGTAATGGCAAAAGTACTCTCCGGTGTGGCGAAAATCAGATCGCAGCTCATGACCATCTCGCAGGCGCCGCCCCAAACGCCTCCCTCGATCATGGCGATCACAGGGGCCGGAAAACGCTCAATGGCCCGGACGGCTTGGCGCAGGGGGTCGGCATAGGTCTGGGGGTCATGGCCACCTACTGTCAGTTCCTGAATGTCGTGGCCGGCGGACCAGACTTGAACCCCCTGGGGGGCCCTTAGGATGACGGTCCGGGCCCCGGCCTGCTTCATTTCCCTAAGCCCGCTCACGAGGTCTTGAATCAAGGCCTTGCTGAGGGCATTTCGCTTCTCAGGGTGGTTGAGGGTGAGGATTCCCATATGGTCTTTGAAGTCCGTGGTCACAAGGGACATAAATGGTTCCTCCTTGAAGGGATCTAAAACTCTTTGAAATTCTGATCATCCATGGGGATAATCTCATCGGGATTCGCATTCTCTCCCGGATGCAGCGCCGCCCTATTTTGGGTAGCCCCGTGGTGAGCGGTGGAGCGGCGCTCGGTGGGACCCTCGGAACGGTGGACTCCGCCACCCTTACCGGAACCGCCCACCAACCTTATGAGCTCACTGACCGCGGCGTTCATCTGCTCTGCCTGGGCGTTCATCTCTTCGGCGGCACTGGCCGACTCCTCGGCACTGGCCGCATTCTGCTGGACCACCCTGTCCATCTCGGCCGCGGCCGTGTTTACCTGATCAATCCCCTGGGCCTGTTCCGTGGAGGCGGCGGCGATCTCTCCCACCAGGCCCCCCACCTTCTGGGCGCTTTCGGCCACCTTGTGAAAGGCCTCATTGGTCCGGGTCACCAGTTGAGAACCCTCCCCCACTTTCTTGACCGTACCCTGGATGAGATCCGCCGTGTTCTTGGCCGCATCCGCGGCCCGCAGGGCCAGATTCCTCACCTCGTCCGCCACCACGGCAAATCCCGCACCGGCTTCACCGGCTCTGGCCGCCTCTACGGCCGCGTTTAAGGCCAGGAGATTGGTCTGAAAGGCGATTTCATCGATGGTCTTGATGATCTTGGAGGTCTCCTCACTGGCCTTGGAAATCTCCTCCATGGAACGGGTCAACTCGTCCATGGACGCATTGGCCTCACCCACCACCTGGTTGGCCCCCTTCATGAGGTTATCCGCCTGGCCCGCATGTTCCGCATTCTGCTTGGTCATGGAGGCCATTTCTTCTAAGGAAGAGGATGTTTCCTCAATGGATGCGGCCTGTTCGGACGCCCCTTCGGATAACTGCTGGCTGGAAGAGGAGACCTGACCGGATGCGGAGGCCACTTGGTCTGCAGTGCTGTTGAGGCTGCCTGCTACCCGGCTGAGGGGCTTTACCGCGTATCGATTCAGAAAAAAGGCCACAAAAAGCATTACCAGCAAGAACGCACCTCCCATGAGGATAAAGAGACTCCAGATCAAGTTCTTGTTTTTGGCCACCGAGGCCATCACCAGCGGACTCTTCTGACCCATAAGGAACAGCCCGGTGGTATGTCCGTCCAGGTCCTTTACGGATTCGGCGATTGTCAGATAATGCTCATCGAATGCATACCCCTGCAAGGCCTGCTCCAGGTCCAATTGGTCGGCACTGTGCCGGAGAAATGGTTCATCAACATCCTTTTGACTCAGGATGTAGGCGCCGATCCGCTTATTCCCCCGGAGGTCCGGGGCAATGGCAAGATAATCATCTTTGAGAAAGTACAGAAAATCGATATCAAGGGGTTTTAGACTCCTTTTTATGGAGTTAAGGCCCCCTTCGAAATTGACAATGCCTTTGAATTTCCCGTCATGCATAATGGGGAACAGCCCCTTTAATCGCAACCCCTTGGGAGACGGTTCCATATCCACCACGGAACTCCCCGTATCCTTTACCTTTTTGTATGCAAGGGAGTAATCGAGCGGTTCACCGAAGTCATCGGGGTCCCATGATTTGACGAATGATCGTAAATCCTGATCGATGACATGGATCTTGACATTCTTAAATCCGGTATGTTCTTGGAAGATCTCTCCGTAGTGGGTCAGCTCGTTTTTGAGGCCTTCCCTGTCATTTTTGAGGAGCGCCTGTGTTACAGCGGGATTGTTGGCGATCTGAAGGGCATTGGTCAGCCACACTTTTTTTTTGGCCAGCATGCTCTGGTCCAGGGTGCTTCTCAGAGAATGGCCGCTTTTTTCCAGGGTCATTTTTTTGACGGTGGCGAGTCTGTACTGTAGGAACGGAACTGTGAGAACCAAAATGAGACAGAGACCCGCACCCATGACCAAAAACACTTTTGAACTGATTTTCATCGCTTTAAAGGACATATTTTACACCTCTCGATTGGATAGGATGCACTGACAGGCGGACTCGGCATGTATCCACCGTAGGGTAGATTTATATGCAATTGGAATGCCATTCGTCTGTAAACGATCCCTAAATCGTCAAAGAGCGTCATCAGAACCGAGGGCGACTTTCCTAAGGTATATGGGGCCGACCCCGGGTGAATGAACCGGGATAGGCCATTAGGGTCTACAGATGTAACACCTCAATAATCAGGGGCAAACCTCCTGGATTCCGGCCTTCGCCGGAATGACGG
>JAIPDZ010000133.1 GCA_021737425.1 Deltaproteobacteria bacterium | reverse complement strand
AGGTTGATGGAGTTTGTTGACCCTTGTTGACTTCGGGCTGACAAGGGAGGACCTAACCTGGAGGAGGTGATCCAGATGATGATGGGGTTAGCGGATCTGAAGGAGAAGAGGGGGCTGGTGGATGCCATTGACTGGGACATGAGTCCTGAAGAGGCGGTTCGCCTGTATCTCGAGTGGGGAAACAACTGGAGCCAAGGGTACCGCATGATACGATCAAAAGAGGATGCAACCTATTACTTTGTCCTCAATACCTGGGAGGCGTCTCCGGTGGTCTATTTCATCCGGCGGGTCTCGGAGGGTGCGGCGGAACTGGCCAAGGTGGAGCTGCCGCCAGAAATGAAGGACCACATCCAGAAAACCCATGGTGACAAAAAGGGCCTGTATGCGGTTGAAGCGGAGCTCAGGGACTGGCTCAAGCAGGAACTGGGTGCATCCGAATAAGGACCACGCGACCTTCCCTGATCAAGAAGAGGAGGGGTGAGCGTCAAGGGATATCGTAAAAGTGGAGCCACCGTGCGGAATCGAACCGCAGACATCCTCATTACGAGTGAGGTGCTCTGCCATCTGAGCTACGGTGGCTCATGGATTTTAATATAGTTGATTTCCTCGCAGATGTCCATTAATTTATAATACCAAGTGTTTCATCGCTGCTGGAGGATACCCCCAATGCAGGCCTACGGCCGCAACCAAATCAGTGGCCAGTGTTCAGGTTTCAGGTTTCAGGTTTCAGCAAACAATAAACCCTGACACCTGACACCTTTATCGCTAATGATTCAAAGGCGTTACCCTCAACAAAACATCTTCGCTTTTTGCATAGAAGTTTCAATCTAAGACTCTAACGCATACCGTAACGCAGGATTAAGTCAATGAAAGCCCCCAAAGACTATATTGTGTTCCCCTTGGACGTCCCGGACGCCCGGCAGGCCATGATCTACGTGAGCGCCTTGAAAGACCATGTAGGACTGTTCAAGGTGGGCCTGGAACTCTTCATCTCCCAGGGGCCCGAGATCCTCAAGGCCATCCGGGAGGTGGCGGGCAGGCGGGTCTTTCTGGATCTCAAGCTGCACGATATCCCGGCCACGGTCATCCGGGCCTTTCGGGCGGCCAGTGCCTATCAGCCCGAGTTTGTGACTGTACACTGTGACGAGGGCGATCAGATCCTCCGGGAGGTGGCGGAAAACAATTTGGGCAACACCAAGATACTGGCCATAACGGTATTAACCAGTCTCAATGCCCGGAAACTGCATGCCCTGGGTTATGCCCAAACCTACGTGGACGATCTCTCCGCCCTGGTCCTTTTAAAGGCCCGGATGGCCAGGGAGGCCGGGTGTCAGGGGGTGGTGTGCTCAGGACTGGAGGTGGCCCGGATCAAGCAGGAGGTGGGCAGGGACCTGATCGCGGTGACCCCCGGCATACGGCCGGCCTGGTCTGTGGTGGACCAGGATGATCAAAAACGGATCGTCACCCCCGGACAGGCGGTGAAAAACGGTGCGGATTATGTGGTCATCGGACGGCCCATCCGGGATGCAAAAGACCCTCCCCAGGCGGCCCGGCAAGTGGCCGAAGAAATCGCATCAGCCCTTTCGTGACAGGCGATCCTTGTGTACGGCCATGAGCGTCACCATGGCCTTGGCCGTAAGGGTCCGGGTTTCACCCGTCACGTCAAAGACTTCGGATTCAGATATGATGATCTGCTTCCCTTCCCGGATCACCCTGGAATCACAGATCAGTGCCTCCCCATACCCCGGTCGGAGAAAGTTGATCTTAAACTCTATGGTGAGGATCTGGTACTCTTCTGAAACAATGGTAAATGCGGAATATCCGGCCGTGTGATCGGCCATGGTGGCCATCACTCCGGCATGGATGAATCCGTCCTGCTGACGGTGGTGGGGCTGAATATGGACCCTTGACTGAAACCGTCCTCTTTGGACGGATTCCGCCTCGAATTGACAATATTGAATAAACCCGCGACTGTAATCCCGTGCCAGAAAGGCGGCTCTTTCCTCAGAAAGCTCACTTTCCATCTGAATCCCTCACATGCCAAGCAAAATGGATAGACTGCGGATCATGGTTCCATACGGGGCAGAGGTTTATCAAGTCAGAGAACTTTTTTCAACCGTACAAACCAAAAAAATGCCCCTCCCTGCTGGAAGGTCCCCGAAGGGTCCCCTGCCCGGCCCCTGATGACCCTAAGGGCGGTTTCCCCATTTGACAATTGGCCCGGTTTGCTATACTCGTTTATGAAACACCTATCCGGTGGGAGGGGTATTCTGGGGAAAAAGCGAAAAGACATCCAAACCAAAGACCTGTGCCGGCTGCTGGTCTATATCCTGGGGCACAGACCCGACGAATTCGGTCTGATCCCGGATTCCCGGGGGTTTGTCCCCTATAAGGAACTCCTCAAGGCCCTTCACGAAGAAGCCGGATGGGGATTTGTGCGGTCCTCCCATATCAATGAAGTCCTGGTAAGTGAACAAAGAGCCCTGTTCGAAGCGGACGAAAAGCAGATACGGGCGAAGGACCGGGTATGGGATCCGGACCTGAACACCCCGGCACAGGTGCTCCCCAAGATACTGTTCACGCCCGTGCGAAGAAAGGCCCACCCGGTGGTCATGGAAAAGGGGCTCAAGGCCTCTCCCCAGGGCCATGTGGTCCTGACCCCCTCCAAAGACATGGCCTTGAGGATGGGTCGCCGTCGAGACCCTGAACCGGTACTCCTGGAAATCCGGGCCCACAGTGCTCAACAGGCCGGGACAGCGTTCTCTTCTTTTGGGGACCTGTTCATGGGCCCGGAGATTCCTGCGGCATTTATTGCCGGCCCCCAACCTCCTAAGGCCCAGCTCGAAACGCAAAAAGGAGAGGACAAAAAGAAGAGGGACCAGGCCCAAAAAGTCCCCGGCAGCCCCACACCCGGGACGTTTGTGCTGGACCCTCAGAGGGATCCTGATCCGCACAGGAGAGATAAAAGAGGAAAAGGGAAAAAGCCCAGAGGATGGAAAGAGGCGGCAAGAAAACAAAGACGACGAAAATAACGCAATCCGGGAAGGCCTCACAAGGCCGTCAGTCGGAGGGCAGCGGTTGGGTGAACCCACATCCCTTTTTTCTGCACGCCAGTACGGGTCCTGCGCCTTTGCGCTCTTTGATGCTCAACACCCTGGTGTGGCACAGGGGGCAGACATCATCATAGGGGGGGTCCCAGGTGGCAAAACGGCAGTTCGGATATTGGTTGCATCCATAGAACTTGCGCCCCTTTTTGGAGGTCCTTTCCACCAGGACCCCTGGACACCCCTCCTCCGGGCAGGGAACGCCCGTGCTTTTGGGTTCAGGGGTCCAGATGTTTTTGCACTCAGGGTACCCTGAACAGGCCACAAAGGATCCGAATTTCCCGTTCTTGGTCACCATGGGACGACCGCACTTCTCGCACTTCCCCTGGACCTCACCCGTGGCAGCGGGTTTCTCCATCACAATGGCGCCCTTTTCGTCCCGAGTGAAGTTGGCGGTGTTCTTGCACGCCGGGTATCCGGTACAGGCCAGAAATATGCCGTTCTTCCCTGACTTGATCGCCATGGGACGACCGCACTCCGGACAGGATATGCCGGCCGGGACTTCCCCCTTCATGCCGGCTTCGGCCTTTTTCAAATCCTTGGAAAACGCCTCATAGAATTCCCTCAACACATCGGTCCAATTGGCCTCCCCCTGTTCGACCTTATCCAAATTATTTTCCATGTGGGCCGTAAACCGGGTGTCCAGGACATCGGGAAAGTTGGCGATCAAGAGATCTGTCACCAGAAACCCCAGCTCTGTGGGCATAAACCGTCCCTTGTCGATGGATACATACTCTTTTCCACTGATGTTGGCCAAAATGGCCGCATAGGTGGAGGGTCGTCCGATCCCGTTCTCCTCCAGGGCCTTGATCAGGGTGGCCTCTGTGAACCGGGGGGGCGGCTGGGTAAAGTGCTGGGCCGGCTCAAGTTTGAGTAAGGTGAGCGTTTCTCCCTCCTGCAAGGACGGGAGTTGGGGGGTCTTGTCTTGGGCCGACCCGGGATGGCCTGAGTCCTGGTCATACAGTCGCATAAATCCATCGAACACCACCACCGACCCAGAGGTCCTGAACAGGGCCTCTCTCGCCGCGATTTCCACCTGGGTTCTGTCCAGCACCGCAGCGCTCATTTGGGAGGCGGTGAACCGTCTCCAGATCAGATCGTACAGGGCCGACTGGTCCTTGGTCAAAAACGAATCGATGGATTTGGGATCCAGCTCGGGCACGGTGGGGCGAATGGCCTCATGCGCCTCCTGGGCCCCTTTGCGACTCTTGAATCTTCTGGCCTTACCCGGGAGGTAACGGCTCCCGAAGGTGTCGGCAATATACGTCCTGGCTTCGGAAATGGCATCGTTGGAAAGCCGGAAAGAATCCGTACGCATGTAGGTGATCAGCCCCACCACACCCCTGGGACCCAGGTCCACCCCTTCGTACAGGGTCTGGGCCACACTCATGGTCTTTTTGGCCGAAAACCGGAGCCTTTTGAAGGCCTCCTGCTGCAGGAGGCTGGTGGTAAAGGGGGGCTGGGGATTCTTTTTGGCCTGCTTTTTGACCACCTTTGAGACCGTAAAGGAGGCGCCCTGTAAATGGGAGACGATCTCCTGGGTCTCGGCCTCATTCTTCAAGGCCTTTTTCTTCCCTTTGTACTTAAAGAAACGGGCCTCAAACGGCGGGGGTGTGTTGGCTTTTAGATGCGCTGTCAGGGACCAGTATTCCTCGGTTTCAAAGGCCCGGATTTCCCGCTCCCGATCGCAGATCATCTTGACGGTCACGGATTGGACCCGGCCGGCACTCAAGCCCCGTTTCACCCGGCTCCACAGGAGTGGGGATATCTGATATCCCACCAGACGATCCAGTATCCGGCGTGCCTGCTGGGCCTCGTACTTGTCCCGGTCCAGTGCCTGGGGGGAGGCCATGGCCTCCCGAATGGCCCTGGCAGTCAATTCGTTAAACAAGACCCGGTAAATCTTCAGGTCCTTGTCCGTTCGCTTGAGTTCGTTGGCCACATGCCAGGCGATGGCCTCCCCCTCCCGGTCGGGATCCGGTCCCAGGTAGACGCTCTTTGCACCCTTGGCTGCGGCCTTCAATTCCTTTAGAATCTGGCCTTTCCCCTTGATGGTGACATATTCAGGCGTGAAGCCCTTTTCAATATCCACCCCCAGTTTGCTCACTGGAAGGTCTTTTACATGGCCCACAGAGGCTTTTATCTGGAAGCCCTTGCCCAGGTACTTCTGGATCGTCCTGGCCTTGGCCGGGGATTCAATGACAAGGAGTTTTTTGGACATATCGGTTACTCTTCCTTTGCCTAAGGCGGCGTCACGGCCCTATCAAATGATATTGAACATGAATAAAACGGGGGAAGTATAACAAACCATCTGCCCTCTTCCCGAGAACCTGCCAACCATGACCCCCAAGATAGTGACTGTCGCCTCCGGGACTCCGTCACCGAACAAACATCTTCCCCGGAAGTTGCTTTATCCATCCCTTTAATTCCATATCCATCAATACACTCAAGACTTCACCCGGGTGCAAGCCACCGGATCTGGCAATATGATCCATATGCACCGGATAATTTCCAATCAGTGCAAAGATCTTTCTTTCCACTTCTTCCATTTCATCCCACGGTACGATGGGTGCCTCCGCATCCTCATCTTCGGCTCCTGTCCCCGACATGCCCAATTCCCTTAGGATGTCATGGGCGTTTTCGATGAGCCCGGCCCCCTGCTTTATGAGATAATGGGTCCCCCTGCTCTTAAAGGAATCGATACTGCCCGGAACCGCAAACACCTCCCGGCCCTGATCCAAGGCCATGGATGCGGTAATCAGCGATCCACTCCTGAGGGTGGCCTCCACCACGGCCACCCCCCGGCTCAGGCCGCTGATGACCCGGTTTCGTATGGGGAAATTCCTGGCTTCCGGGGGTGTGCCTGTGGGAAATTCAGAGACCACTGCACCCTGATCCATTACCTGCTCAAAAAGAGGCTTGTTGGCTGCAGGATAAACTCTGTCGATCCCCGTACCCACCACCCCAATGGTAAACCCTTTTTCCCTCAGACAGCCCCGGTGGGCAGCGGAATCGATCCCCTGGGCCAGGCCGCTCACCACACCCGTCCCCTGCCGGGCCAGGTCTGCCGCGAGATTCTCCGCCGCTTTGACCCCATAATGGGTGGGATGCCTGGACCCGATCACTGCCACGAATGCCTGGGTGGGGGGAATCTCCTTCCCCTTTACGTACAGGAGCATGGGTGGACTGTAAATTTCCTTTAAAAGCGCAGGGTAAGCGGGATCCGTGTACGCCACTATACGGGCGTTGCATGCCTCCACTTGCTCAAGTTCCTGCTCCGCCTCGGAGAGGAAGGCCCGGGTCACAATGTGGTGGGCCACTCCCTCCCGCATCCCCTCCAGGGTCATCAACTCCTTGGGGCCGGCCTCAAATACCGCTTCGGGCTGTTCAAATCGCTCCACCAGTCGCTGGATGGTGGTATTGCCCAGACCTGGGATCAAATACAGGGTCAGCCAGGCCAGTCTCTTGTCCTGCCATAGGGTCATGAAAATGCTCAGCGCGTGTCATTCCCGTTGCGAAAGCGGGATCAAACGAGGTTCACAGAACTCTTGGCGGCACGGGGTCTCGCATTGGGCACCCGTTTGAGGCCGGAAAGTCGGGGGCGCCGTATTTCCACGCCTGCTCCTCCCGGGCATGATGGCGGACTATAAAACAAGAGGACCTTGGTTAGTCAAGTCTTTTTCTCTTTTCCCATGGAATCCGTTAGAGGGGGCAGGAAGCTATAGGCGCGTTTGAAAGACCCTGCAGCAATGGGACTACGGGGATACGCTCGCCGGGGCATTAATTATCAGGGGGCCTGTTCCATGGAGCAGACGGGGAGCCGCCATATCACATTCAGGGACTGGGGCAGATCAAGATCGGAACCGATCTTCTCCTTCAATCTGAAAAGGGCGTCTACAACGCCCTCGGCCCTTAACAGGGCCTCACTTTGGTCATAATACGCCGCCACTTGGCGGAGGGCTTTTTCCAGGTTGACCGGTCGCGCCAACGCCCCCCTGGTAAACTCCCTTTTGGAAGCAATCACAATGCCGGTAGCCGTCTTCGGCTTCGATTCAAGGATCAATAGGTATCCTACAATCAATTCCGGAACCTGCGCCGCCTCTGAACGACCCAATATCTCAAATAGGTTCCCCCGATGGATACCGTTTGTGAGCCCGTGCCCCAAATAAATCACCGAATACTGGCTCAAAAACTCATAGCGATCCTTCCCGGCCGCCACCGGAATACCGGGCGATTCCAAGGCGTTAAATCTCTGCCAGTCCGGGTCGACGGGCTGAACGCAAGCCGATACGGGGCGAAACGGGAGGACGGGATCCCCCACCTGGATCTGGCGGTAGCTCTCTACGATCTCTCCCCCATAAAGGCCTTTTTTGATCTGATTTTTCACCACGATCTTTCCCAGGAAGGTGATTACCACCCCCATATCCCGGCCTGAAAAGGGATGGGCCACTGAATCGGACCCGCTGTAGACCGTAAACAGGTCACCGGGTTTGACCCGGTGAAGGCTTTCAAAGGCCACATAAACCCTATCGCCTTGGGCCAAAAAGAGTCTCTCCGTCTCATCGGAGTGGATCCTTCCCCACGGCTTCACCCCGTCTATGGAGAGGAATCCCATGGCGTTCACATCCGTGAACTCCGATATATTCACACCGACTGGTTCGGCACGGGCAATCTTCTGCCCGGAAGGGGGACCGGCCTGCGAAGTGCGGACATGGCACCATGAAAAACAAAAGACGCTGAAAGCGGTCAAAAAGGCAATCCAACAGAATCTTGGGCCCACCATCTTCTCCTGTCTATGGGTTCTCATCCGTTCCGTAAGACCGACGCTCCTTTGGGGTATGGTGTAAAACAATCCTGTCCAAAAAACAAGAGATTCTGTATTACTTTAGCCTTTTGAAATCACTACCAATTGATACCAGGCCATGAGGGGGTCTTTTTTACGGCCTTTGAAAAAGACATCCTTATGGCCTGCAACACCTTTCAGCAACCGAAACTGTTACGAAATTATGTTTCCGCACCATTGGCTTGTCAAGGCCCTCGTTCGCATTCCCTTGAATTTACGGCCGTGGCTTTTGTATGATGACCCCCTTTAAACGGCACTAAGGGCTCACTCAAAAATAAATTCACAGAATTGACGCTCAGATTTGGGTCAGATTTGGTTGTCGCGATTGAGTGAAGCCACAGAAATAGTGAACTATTTCGAGGACTTCACGATTGAGCGGCGGCCGAAGATGGCCCGAAGCTGAGATGGGAAAATGGGAAGTTATTTTTGAGTGAGCCCTAAGCCAAAGGCATGGTGCGGACAACATAGAAAGGGTGGAGACCGAAGGTGTCAGTCGCCTCAAAATGGATGGGAATGGCCCTTTTGTTCGGGGTCATGGCCGGGTTGTTAATCCTCAAGGAACACACCCTCCATCGACCCGACAAACCGGGGTCAGAGGGATGTCTTTTCTGTCATCAGGACGTCCACGATCCGGATCCTTCTCATCCCATCTCGGCCTTTGGATGCTATACCTGCCACCTCGGGAATCCCTATGCCCTGGACAAGACCCGGGCCCATGTCACCATGGCACCCAATCCCGGGGATCTACGGGTGGCCGAACAGACCTGCGGAAAGGCCCCCTGCCACGCCGATATCGTCCCCCGGGTCAAAAAGAGCGTTATGGCCACCAACCGGGGGATTATCCAGACCCTGCAGCACCAGTGGGGCACAGGGACCCAAAATCAGGACGTGGATGTGAGAAGTCTCTATGCTGAAGCCTCTTCCCAGGATCCGGCCCTGGACCACTACCGAAAACTGTGCGGCGGATGTCACCTGTGGAAACCCCGGGGGGATCAGCCGGGCGAGGTGGGCAGGCGGGGAGGTGGCTGCAGTGACTGCCACATCCTGGACCAGGACCCCGAGCCCGAGCAGAAGAGGGAAGCCTCCTATCATCCCCGGATGACCACCCGCATTCCTTCCGCCAACTGTGTAAAGTGTCACCACCGCTCCGCCCGGATCGGGCTGTCCTATTTTGGTAGATTTGAGTCGGCAGGGTACGGCACCCCTTACCAGGGCATGGGGTTGAACCGCAGGCGCCTTTCCGGGAACCGGTTCTATATTCATCTTGAGGCGGATATCCACCACCAAAAGGCCCAAATGGAGTGTATCGACTGCCACACCGCCACCGGGCTCATGGGCGATGGCAAGGTCCACGACCGGATGGCCGCCCAGACCGACATCACGTGCCGGGCCTGTCATGTGCCCTCATTTGCCGCGGCGGATCCGGAAGACACCTTGGCCGACCGTTTGGTTATGTTAAACAGACGCGTTCCGGATATCGGGCCTTACCCAGTGGCCTTTACCCAAAAGGGGACCCCTCTGTACAACCTGAGAACCATCTCCGGTAAGACCGTATTCTACCGGAAAAAGGACGGAAAACCCTTTGAGATGGACACGGAATCCCCTGCAAAGCCCTACCATACCCTGAAAGGACACAGGCGTTTGTCCTGTCAGGCCTGTCACAGTGCCTGGATTCCCCAATGCTACGGCTGTCATCTCACCTACCGTAAATCCCAACATCAGCGCGACTGGATCAGCGGCCAGCCCAGTCCCGGCAGGTGGGAGGAATCACGGTCTTATATGCGCTTTTCAAAACCCGCACTGGGGATCCAGGAAGACGCCGACATATTTCCGGTCTCCCCCTGCCAGGTCTTTGTGTCTTATTTTGATGACATGGATACCTATCAGGCCGATCGATCCTTCCATACCGTTAACCTGTCTGCCTTTGATCCCCATACCACCACCAGGGCCGCGCGGTCCTGTCCAGAATGCCACACCGATCCCAAAGTGCTGGGGCTGGGCCAAGGGATCCTCTTCGAACAAGACGGGAAGGCGGTTTTCCGGCCCACGTATGATGCCCGATCCAGCGGCATGGGACTCGGCTTTCCGCTGGACGCCCTGGTGGATATGGACGGAAGAGAGCTGCAGCAGGGCGCCAGGGGAGGGGTCAGGCCCTTTTGCAAGGATGAAATCCAACGCATCCTGTACGTGGGCCAGTGCATCGGATGCCACCATCAATACGCAGATCCCATCTACACGGACTTTGAGCGGTCCAGAGAGCGGTTTGAAAGCGGAGCGGGATTGAAATGCCTGCCATGATGACCCCAATGTGTCGCCTGCTGGGCAAAAAAACGGTCCTCTGGGCCCTCCTGACGGTCATGGTGCTTATACCGGTCGGTTCCATGGGCGCCCCACCGCAAAACATCAATTACGCCGATTGTCTATCCTGCCACCAGGGGATCGAACAGATCAGCGAACATCACGACTTTGCCTGTGCCGCCTGTCACCTGGACCCGGATAAACGGAAGATCAGCCGATTGGAGACCCACCAGGCCATGGTCCGGAACCCCTCGGCCCCGGATACGGTGGAGCAGTTTTGCCTGCCCTGCCACCAGGAAGAGATCCGGACGGTTCAGACCTCCCTTCATTGGACCATGGCCGGGATTATCAATCAGACCCGGTACCTGTGGGGGGCCCAACCCGCTGCATCCCCTGCCGTGTATGGGCTGGGGGACCAGCTCGCCCCCCTTCCCGAACCCGATCAGTCCCGCTATCCGGACGCTCCGGCCCTTCTGGTGGACGACTTTCTGAGACGCCGGTGTCTCCGGTGTCATGTCCATACCACAGGCGCCCGGGGCCGCGGCCTGTACCGGGCCTCGGGATGTGCGGCCTGTCATATCCCTTATACTGACGAGGGTACCTATCAGGGAAACGATCAGGCCGTTTCCCGCTCGGAGAAAGGGTATCCGGCCCGGCACACCTTCACCGCCCGGATTCCGGATGCCCAGTGCCGCCATTGCCATACGCCCAATCGGGTGGGCGCGGATTATGCGGGTCTCTTTCAACACGACTATAGCGACACCTTTCGCTCTCCCAGGGTCAATGGCGCGTTAAGACCCCGCCTGTATGGCCTGGACCAGCATCATTTGACCCAAGACATCCATGCCCAACAGGGACTGGGGTGCATCGACTGCCATAACCGGATGGACGTCATGGGGGATGGGAAACT
The DNA here is from genome assembly GCA_021737425.1 of Deltaproteobacteria bacterium. Lineage (GTDB taxonomy): Bacteria > Desulfobacterota > DSM-4660 > Desulfatiglandales > Desulfatiglandaceae > JAIPDZ01. The sequence goes on along the minus strand of JAIPDZ010000133.1, from coordinate 37 downwards.
CTACAGCTATGAGATGGCCGTCCCCAAGCGGACCTGT
>JAIPDZ010000132.1 GCA_021737425.1 Deltaproteobacteria bacterium | reverse complement strand
CCGTTTTGAACGCATCGAACCGTCTGAAGGTTGGGGTACCATCGTTTCTTGCTCTTGTTATGGGCATGGCTGACATTATACCCCACCACCGGTTTTTTACCACAGATGTCACAGACCTTTGCCATTTAAATGTCTCCTTACGTCGCAAAATTCATAGAATTTTATAATATAATGAATCATGTGCCGAATATCAAGAAAATTTTTGATCTCGCTACGACTTCACCTTAAAAACGATTTATTTACGAAATCCGTGAGAAGGCATTATGCCCATTTCCCTCCTGCCTCAGTATAACCGGGTCCCGGAGACCCTCCACCACATTCACCTGTCGGGGATCTGCGGGACCGGAATGGCCTCGCTGGCGGGCATGCTCAAATCCATGGGCTACCGGGTAACGGGCTCGGATCAGAATGTGTACCCGCCCATGAGTACCTTTTTGCGGTCATTGAACATACCGGTGTTTGAGGGGTATGATCCCTCTCACCTTACGCCGGTCCCTGATCTGGTGGTGGTGGGAAACGTGATTCGAAAGGAGAATCCGGAGGCCCAGGCCCTGGCCCGGTTACAGCTGCCCTATGTTTCCTTTCCCCAGGCGGTTCGCCATTTCGCCCTTTCGGGAAAGCAGTCCGTGGTGATCAGCGGTACCCACGGCAAGACCACCACCTCAGCCATTGCCGCGTGGGTTCTGGAAAAAGGGGGGATGGATCCCGGGTTCATGATCGGGGGAATCCCTCGCAATTTTGAACAGAACTATAAGCTGGGAGCAGGGCCCTGGTTTGTCCTGGAAGGGGACGAATACGATACCGCCTTTTTTGATAAAGGTCCCAAATTCTTGCATTACCAGCCGCAGGTGGTCATTTTGACCAGTATCGAATTTGATCACGCCGACATTTATGAGGACCTGGACCATGTCATTCAAAGCTTCCGGAAATTGATTGCCCTGGTCCCCCGGGAGGGTCTGATTATCGCCAATGCCGACGATCCCGTGATCGTTGATCAAGTGAAGCGGGCCGCATGCCGGGTGGCGCCATACAGTTTGGGTGATGGGCCCCATGTCCCTGATACCTGGCGGGCTGTTCAGGGAAATGTTGAGGACGGCCTGACCCGGGTGAACATCTTTCAGGGGGATCAGGCCTGTGTGGAGTTGCTCACCCCCCTGTATGGCCGCCATAATATTTCAAACCTGCTGTCCACGGTGGTGTTGGCCAGGTTTTTGAATATCCCCCTGCCCGATCTGAAAGAGGCCCTTCAGACCTTTCAGGGGGTGAGGCGGCGGCAGGAGGTGGTCGGGAAACGGTACGGGGTTACGGTTTTGGATGATTTCGCCCACCACCCCACCGCTGTCAGGGAGACGATTGGGGCGGTGCGGGATCGCTATCCGGGCCGATTGATTGCGGTATTTGAGCCCAGGTCCAACTCCAGCAGGCGCAACATATTTCAGGCCCAATATGCCGCATCCTTTGACCCTGCAGACCTGGTGATGATCCCCAAGCCGCCCCACACGGAAATGATCCCCGAGGCGGAACGGTTTTCGTCCCCCCGGCTGGTACAGGACCTCACCCAGCGGGGTGTCGAGGCCCGGTACTTTGATCACACCGATGACCTGTTACGTGACCTGGTCCGAACAGTGAAATCAGGAGACATCGTGCTGTTCATGTCCAACGGCGGATTTGATCATCTGCAGCAACGACTGCTGGCAAAGCTGCCGTCAACCCCCGGGGTCTGAAGAGACGAACCACTCGCTTTTTTCCCAGTCCCTGCGGCTTTCCTGAAATGATTTCAAAAAACACCGCCCTTTTTTGTCTCTGAGATCGTACACACTGTGCCTGAGGAGGTAGACCGGAGTGCCGCCCTTCAGGTGTACCGTGATGTCATACCGGGTAAATCCGCCGAGAATCCCTTTGATGACTTCGCCTTCGATCAGGGTGAAAAAGAGGACCTCCCGTTCTTTCAGGAGGGGAAAGAGGGTCTTGTTTTTGATGTGGTGCCGTTTTCGAGGAGGAATGATGGGCTCCAGTTGAAGCGCCTTCACCTTTTTATCCGTTTGGATCAGCGGCCTTGTGGCGTCCGCCTGTTCTGCCGGGTAGAGCAGTTTGACATCGGTTTTGGGCATGGGAGCGCGATCCACGCCGTCTCCGGCCAGGACCAGGTCATAGACCTGGTTCTCTTCAATCCTGGCCTGCACCATGCGGTGCGGGTGAAGGTGAAACTCCCACAATTGCCTGGATTCAAGGGCCGTGTCAAAGATGGACAGATGATAATTGGCGTCTAAATACTCCTGAAGCCCTTTTAGATACCCCATGGCAGCAAAGCCTAATCCGACATTTCCTCTTTGAGCTTGGCTTCAAATTCCTGAAAGAACCGGTCCTTTTCCTTCCAATCCGGGCCAAACCGTTTGCTGAAATAGCCCCCCAACTTGTCAAAGAGCTTCTCCCAGACCGGTTTGCCTTCGCCCAGGACCACATCCTCCAGAAATGTGCTCAGTTCGGTAATTTTTTCTTTGGGCAGAAAGGAGACCGCCCCCAGTTTGATGGATTTTTTCAAGGATTCCGGGGAGAGGGCATGTGCGGTGAGCATGACGGTGGGGAATCCCCTGGACACAGCGGTCTTGAGAAGTTCGAATCCGTTTACCCCCATAATGTCCAGGATCACAATGTCATAGGTGTAACTCAGGAGGTATTGAAGAGCCGTATCATAATCGGTTGCCTTGTGGACCAGACACATATCCAGTTCTTCCTCCACGGTTTCCAAGACATCGGGCTCGTCATCCACCACCAAAATCACTTTGTCCTTTAAGGCGCTGTGTTCAGACATAATACGCTCTACCCCCTTTCAATAATTATAATCCATTTCTTGCATATTTATAACAACTGCTCCTCTTTTGTCAAAATAAATTCATAGGACACCGGAGAAATATTGGCTTTTGGGGAAACCCTGGACCGGAAACGGCTTTTCAGATGCTGTTTTGGAACCCTGACGGGCTGGCCGTACCGGAGGCATAGGCCTCATGCCATCCATTTAAATCCTTCCCTTGCACATACCACATATGGGTGGTATCGTACAGTCTCTGCCGGAGCGGTGCCCAATCGGGTGTAAGGAAGACAGGGAGAGATGAGGTTTCATGCAGATTATAGAAGCGGAGAGGTAAACAAATGAAAGATGGCCTGGGGTTTTTGGGAGCCCTTGTGATCGCCGTGGGATTGGGACTGGGGGGCTGGTTTGTGGGAGACGGATTCTTTAAAGGGCGGGCCGCGGAGCGGTATGTAACGGTAAAAGGGGTCTCCGAGCGGGATGTCAAGGCCGATATCGGCCTGTGGCCCATCCGGTTTGTGTCCACCCATGATGATCTGTCCCAGGCCCAGACAAGAATCGCTGAGAGTAAACAAATCATTCTCGATTTTCTCAAAAGCCACGGAATCCATGAGGACGCAGTGGCCTTACAGAAGTTGTCGGTCACCGATGTTTTGGCCAACCCCTACCGCAGTGGCTCCACCCAAAGCCGCTATATTATCAGCCAGACCCTGATGGTGCGAACCAATAACCCCACCCCGATCCAGAAGGCCAGCCAGCACGTGGGCGATCTGGTGAAGGCCGGGGTGGTGCTCTCTTCCCAGGGGGGCACGGACAGTGTCCCCACCTACCTGTTCACCCAGTTGAGCCGATTGAAACCAGAAATGATTGCCGAGGCCACGGCCAATGCCCGGCGGGCCGCAGCCCGGTTTGCCGAGGATTCAGGCAGCCGGATTGGAAAAATCCGGCGCGCCCGTCAGGGGGTGTTCGTGATTCTCCCCAGGGACAGGGCCCCCGGGATTATGGAAGGCACCCAGCTGGAAAAGACCCTGCGGGTGGTGTCCACCCTTCAGTATTATTTGAAAGATTAATCCGCCCAGGACCCCGCACCCCTTCTCAGGAAAGGGCCTTTTCCTTCAACTGGACCGATCGCAGGATATGCCTTTTCTGGCTGCTCAACACCGCTTTTCGCATCCGGATGGACAAAGGGGTCACTTCCACCAGTTCGTCTTCCCGAATAAAACTGATGGCCTGCTCAAGGGTCATGGGTTTGATGGGTGACAGGATCACGTTGTCGTCTTTTCCGGCGGCCCGCATGTTGGTGAGCTTTTTTTCTTTGGTGGCATTGACTTCGATATCCTGGGTGCGGTTGTGTTCGCCGATGATCATGCCCTCATAAACCATCGCTCCCGGGGTGATAAACAGCCTTCCCCGGGGTTCCAGATTGAACAGGGCGTAGGCCACCGCATGGCCGGGCCGATCGGCCACGATGGACCCGGTAAAACGGCTGGGGCAGTCCCCCCGGAAGGGCTCATACCCGTCAAACAGGGAATTCAGAATGCCGGTGCCCCGGGTGTCTGTGAGGAATTCATCGCGGTACCCGATGAGGGACCGGGTGGGTATGGAGAACTCGATGCGGACCCGGCCGGTGCCGTTGTTGACCAGGTTGGTTATCCGTCCTTTTCGGAGGGAGAGCTTTTCCGTGACCAGCCCCATGAACTGCTCTTCACAGTCCACCAGGAGGCGTTCAATGGGCTCGAGTCTTTGACCTTCTCGGTACCGGTAGATCACTTCCGGCCGGCCCACGGAAAATTCATACCCTTCCCGGCGCATGGTTTCCACCAGGATGGCCAGTTGAAATTCTCCGCGTCCCTTGACCAGGATGCTCTCCTGATCCCCGTCTTCCTCCACCTGAATGGCCACATTCTTGAGGGTTTCCTTTACCAGGCGGTCCCGAATCCGGTTTAACTGGACATATTTTCCTTCACTCCCCCCCAGGGGCGAGTCATTGATGGCGAATTTCATGCGGACGGTGGGTTTGTCCACCCGGATCCGGGGCAGGGCGCACGGCGAATCCCGATTGCAGATGGTATCCCCGATCTTGACATTCTCGATGCCCGCCAGCACTACGATATCGCCCGCATGGACCTCATGGGCGTCTTTTAGGCGGATGCCGTCATAGGTCTGGAGTTTGGAGATCTTAAGATCAACGGTTTGGCCTCCTTCTCCCAGGCATACCAGGGAGTCCCTGGATTTGGCGGTGCCGTTAAAGATTTTTCCAATGGCCAGGCGGCCCATGTAATCCGAGTAGCCCAGATCCGATACCAGCATCTGAAAAGGGGCCCCCGCCTCAAAGGAAGGTCCGGGGATTTGTTCCAGGATGGTATCCAGAAGCCCGTGGAGGTTTTCCCCGGTCTCTTCCAGGGTTTTCTGGGCGATCCCTTCCCGTCCTATGGCATACAGCAGGGGAAACTCCAACTGTTCCTCGGTGGCGTCCAGGTCGATCAACAGATCGTATATTTCGTCCAGCACCTCATCCGGTCGGGCGTCTTTGCGATCGATTTTGTTGATGACCACCAGGAGCTTGAGCCCTGCATCCAGGGCCTTTTTCAACACAAACCGGGTCTGGGGGAGGGGGCCTTCCGAGGCATCCACCAGGAGAATGGCCCCGTCCGCCATGCTGAGCGCACGTTCCACCTCGCCCCCGAAATCCGCGTGACCCGGGGTGTCGATGATATTGATCCGCACGCCTTTCCATTTGACGGAACAATTTTTGGCAGCAATGGTGATGCCCCGCTCCCTCTCCAGTTCCAGGGTATCCATGAGTCGTTCATCCACCTGCTGATCGGCGCGAAACAGGCCGCTCTGGCGGAACAGGCCGTCCACCAGGGTGGTTTTGCCGTGGTCCACGTGGGCGATGATGGCCACATTTCTCAGTTTATCATTTTTGAGTCGTTGGGGCATGGTCGTATGTCTCTGATTGTAGGCTTCTGCCGGGCTGACAGGATAAAGGGATACTATAATCACTGGAGGCGTGTTTACAAGGGCCGCTGCAGGGAGCAGCGCATCGCCTATCCCCCGCCTGGACTTTCAAGGCTGAGGGTGTTATTTTATAAAGCCATACACATCCGTGACCATGAAGGTCCGGCGGCGGGTGAACTTAGTGAACAGTGATTTCAACCATTGACCCCAAGCGGTACAGACCGCTACTGCATGGAATTTGACATGCGATGGAGGCCATGACATGTCGGCATATCCTATAACCCGCCTCAGATGGCTCTCATTTTGCTGCATGGTTGGGCTGTTTTTCTGGGGATGCGGAAAGCAGGAAAAGGATACGGTCCAGGGAGAAAATGTTCCGGAATCGTTCCAGTTTATGGATGTCGGCGCCAATACGGTCATGGATTCCGGGGTTCGTGACCGTCTCAGGGCCGCTCTGGGCTCCTATGCAACCAATCCCAGCAGCACCATAGATCTGGAATTAAAATACAAGGGATTCTTAAAGGCCTACTACCCGGATCTGGCCAGGTTGAATCAGCGGCTGAACGTCAACGATGTGGTGCGAAAAGAATATCCGGCCACCAAGCTGACCTTTCGAAACACCCGGGAGCATAATACCGTCTTTGACTACGTGGAGTTTATTTACGGGCATGCATCCGGTTGCCCGCTGTTAATCAAAATGAACACCAAAAAAGAGATTCCCGAGCTTATCGATACGGTGAAAGACAAGTACGGTCCGCCTGAGAAGATCCCTATTTCGGAAGGAAAAAGCTGGTCCTTGAGCTGGCGCAAAAATGAGGATGTATTTGTCATCGCCCGCATCATGGGCCGCTATGACCGGCCTGAATACCACATGCTGATTGTCTACACCAACCGCCTGGAACGGCTGCTGGCCCGTCCCGGGAATGGGGAGCCACAAGACGGCAAGGGGGCCGGCAAGGTATTTTGACCTGTCAACCCGCGCCCTGATCGCGGGAGTTTCCCCACCCCGCCGCCAGTCTGGGAACCATTTCTCCGGCCTTGCCCAGGAGGACCACGTCCATGCGATCTGAACTGGGGGTCCTCTCCAGGTTGATCTCCGCCACCCGTGCACCGCCTGATTTTGCGGTAAAGGCCAGGGATGCGGCCGGCTGGACCACGCTGGAGGTCCCGATCACCATCATGACCTGGCAGTTTCGGCACGCCGCTATGGCCTGATTGAGGATATCCGGGTCGAGCGATTCCCCGAACCAGACCACGCCGGGCCGGAGCAATCCCCCGCAGGACCGGCATCTGGGCAGGTTGCCCATATGGGGGGACCGATCCATTGTGACCGCATGGCATTGGGTACATTGGACCCGCCATATATTGCCGTGCAGTTCCAGGATATGCCGGCTCCCGGCCAGGAGATGAAGCCCGTCCACGTTCTGGGTGATGAGCGTGAAGTGGGGGATCAATCCCTCCAGTCGGGCCAGGGCCGTGTGAGCCGGGTTGCAGGCCTTCTGGCCGATCAAATCCCGCCGCCAGTTGTAGAACTCCCACACCAGTTCAGGGTCCCTGGCAAAAGCCTCGGGTGTGGCCAGGTCCGTGGCCTGATAGTTCTTCCACAGGCCGTCCGCCCCCCTGAAGGTGGGGATGCCGCTTTCTGCGGATACGCCCGCCCCGGTGAGGACAGTCACCCGCTCGGCTTTTTGTAAAGCCTCTTTCAACTCGTTGATTGCCATTTCCATACATGATAGGGTAGCGGGAAGTGCTGCATCAGTCAAGAAAGACCCTGGCCGGTTCTGGTGTGTTGGTGCCTGATCTGTTTTGAGGTGAAAGATGAAGCGCAGACGAAAAATCCTCCTGATGATCTGCGGCGTACTTTTGCTGTGTGCAGGCGCGCTGGCAGGCACTGCCGTATATCTATACCGCCATCCGGCCCACATCAAGGCCCTGGTGGAAAAAACGCTCTCAGATGCCACCGGCGCCTCGGTCCGTCTCAATCAGATCACCTACGCCATTCACCCCTTTCACATCCGGGCAGAGGGATTGCGCGTACGCCCGGGAGAACACCTTCAAGGGATTTACCTCGACGCCCCGGATTTTCGGGCCGAGCTTTCCTTGGAAGGCCGGTTTGGCCACAAGACCCTGGTGATCGAGCATCTGAAGGTCAGCGATTTTTCATGTCGCGTTTTAAAGGACGCGAGCCTCTTCACCCTGTCCAGGCAGGCAGGGCCTTCCTCGTTTTTGGGCGCCCTACTGAAACCCTTGTTCGCCCTTTTTCTGTTCAGGGACATCTCCTTTGAACAGGCCGATCTTTCAGGCGGGAGCCTCACCGTCCAGACCCGGGCCCAGACCATCCAGGTCACCGAGTTGAAGGCCCGCTTGGATGCCCGCCACCGGGGGGAACTCACCTGCCGGATGGAAGCCGGATGGCCTGATCAACAGATGCATCTACTGATTCCCAGGGTGCAGGTGCATACGGATTCCATCCTGTCCTTGAAGGGCTCCCCCGTCAAGGGCGCCATCTCCTTGAAGGAGGCCCTGTTGGAGACCCCCTTGGGGAAGGTAAAAGACCTTCAAGCGGAGACGCGATTTTGTTATGGACACAGCAAGGGGGATATCACCTTTGAAGATCTCATTTTTACCTTTCAAAGGGCATATATGACCCGCGGCGGTAAAGACCACCCCCTTGAGTTGGGCCTTCGGCTTCAGGGGGCAGGCGCCTTTAATATGAAGACGCACCAGCTCACCCTTCGCCCCCTGGACCTCACCCTGAACGACAGTCTTGAATGGACAGGTGGCGTGAAGGCCGCTCTGGGGCGGGACAAGGGGATACGGATAAAGATTGATCAGAGCAGAATCACCCCCGGGCCTTTGATAGAGATGCTTCCGAGTGCGATCAGGTCGCAACTGCCGCCCTTCGACCTCAAAGGGCCCATCCTGCTGAAGGGGGGTATCCATGCCGAACCCGGGCAGGGGAACTGGGTATGGAATGGGGATATTGAGGCCCGGTTAAACCAAAATGCCTTTTCCGTACCCCTCGGCCCTTTAAGGGCCAAGGCCGAGATGAGCGGGGAGATCCGGGCCCGAGGAGAGATCCCCGATCTCAAGGTTTCAGGCATGATAAAGGCGGATCCTTTCACGCTCTCGGGAAAGGGCCTGAATATGAAACCCTCCAGTGCGGCGGTCACCTTTTCAGGGACCTATCCGGCGTTTCAGGTGAGCGATGTTTCAGCCCGTATCCCCGAGGCCGGCATCTCCTTCAAGACCAGGCCGTATCATCTAAAAGACATTCAGCTCAAGACGGCACAGGGCCGCATCAACATGGCCACTCGAGCCGTTTCCCTGCCCGGGGTCCAATTCAACTCCGCCTCACTCAAAGACCTTAACATCTCCCTTGAGGCCGGAATGGACCAGACCCGGATCAACATTCAGGGAACCGACACCGGGCTTCTGAGGACGGCCAGGACCCTGGATCTCATTCCCCCCGGGTGGAAGATCTCCGGTCCGGACCGGTTAGAGATCCTGGGGAGAGTGGATGCGGCCCGGCATATGAGGGTCACGGCCGAGGTGGCCTTGCCCCGGACCGCCTTTCAGAATGAAAAATCAACGATTCTGGGGGACAAGGTTTCCCTCAGCGGTACCCTGCGCGGAGAAGCCGATCTCTCATCGGGGTCGGTTTTGGCTGATGTCTCACTGAATGCAAAGGGGGGTGAGGTGCTGTGGAACCGGTTCTACGTAAACCTGAGGCAATACCCGTTCGGAGCGCAGTTCAAGGGGTCCTGCCAGACGAAAACGGGCCATTTGCAGGTATCCCGTCTCACCGGTGGACTAAAAGAGCTGATCACCTGTGAAGTCACCGGAGCCCTATCCGGTGACCTGTCTGACCGGCAATATGATCTGTCCGCCCATATCCCTGAGACGCCCGTTGAACCGCTGTTCAAGCACTTTGTCGTGGACCCCTTTCAGGCGGAAAAGCCCTTTTTAAAGACCATACAGGTGAAGGGCGAGGTGTCCGCAAAAGGGGCCCTGAAAGGGACCCGTTCCGGATGGTCGGCCAAAGGGGATTTGAGCTGGAGGAGGGGATCCTTTGTATCCGGTCATAAGGAAATCTCCTTTAAGGGAATCGATCTTTTGCTCCCCCTGTGGCTGGGGTCCCAGGTTAGCCCGGGGTCTTCGGAAACGCTGACAGGGAAGGGTTCCATCCGCTCCGTACACCTTCCGGTTCTTCCTGAACAGGCCCTGCGCTTTCCCCTTACTGCAGGCCCCAACCGCCTGTCCGTGGACTTGCCCATGAAGGTAAAGGTCCCGGGCGGTATGGTTCGCATAAGACCGGTCCGGATCACCGGGTTGATGGGCCCGTCCCCCCGGCTGACCACGGGCCTCAGCATGGACATGCTGGAAACGGGGCCGCTTTTGGCCGGGATCTGGCCCCATCCCGTATCCGGCACCGTGACCGGCACCCTGGATCCCGTCCATTTGCAGAAAGGCCGGTTGATTAGTTCCGGGAACCTGACCGCAGCGGTATTCGGGGGGAAGGTCATCATCTCCGACCCCGGCCTATCCGGCCTTTTTACCCCAGCCCCGGTGGTCAAGCTGGATGCCCGATGCAAAGGCCTTCACCTCTCTCAACTCACGGCCGGTACCGAGTTTGGCGAGATTGAAGGGATCCTGAGGGGGTATGCCAAAGACGTGGAGATTGCCCAGGGTCAACCCCAGCGGTTCGACCTGTTTCTGGAGACCGTAAAAACGGATCAGACCCCTCAACGCATCAGCGTGAAGGCGGTGGAGAATATTGCCCAGTTGGGGAGCGGCCAGAGCCCTTTTGTGGGGGCGGCCGGATTGTTCGCCTCTCTTTTCAAGGAATTTCCCTACCAAAAGATGGGGGTGCACGCCACCCTGAAAAATGATGTGTTTCGCATCAACGGCACCATCCATGAGGACGGCAAGGAGTATCTCGTCAAAAGGGGTTTATTCTCCGGCGTGAACGTGGTAAATCAAAACCCGGATAACCGGGTCAGTTTCAAGGACATGATCAAGCGGCTTAAGCGGGTGACCGCTTCCAAGGGCCCCGTGGTCCGGTAACCTCTGAACGTGAATGATAACACAATGCGTCATGGGACATGACAGGAGGGAAACATGAAAACGCATCATCGCACCGTGTGGTTGACGGCTCTGTTTTTTTCGGTGACATTGGTGGCCTGTGTGACCATCAACATATATTTTCCTGCTGAAAAGGTGGAGTCAGTGGCAGAGGAGATTGTGGATGAAATCAGGGGAAAGCCTTCCGCTGGGGATCAGAGCCTCTTAAAAGAGAAATCCTTGTTCTTCAAAAACAGCATGGCCCTTTTTGTGGCGCCCCGGGCATGGGCCCAGGAGGCCCTGAGCGTGTCCAACCCCACCATTCGAAGCCTGAAACAGCGGATGAAAGACCGGTATCCCCGAATGCGGCCCTACTATGAAAAGGGCATGCTGAAAGAGAAAAACGACGGGTATGTGGCCATAGGGAATACGGCCGGGCTGGGCCTCAAGGAAAAG
>JAIPDZ010000131.1 GCA_021737425.1 Deltaproteobacteria bacterium | reverse complement strand
TTTCAATCCAACAGCGGCACGCAAGAAGGGAGGACGAGGTGTGATGAAAGGAATTATCGACTATGGGGTATACTTACCCTACTACCGTTTGAAACGGGAGACCATTTTCAGGGCCATGGGATGGTTTAATCCAGCCACGGCAGGAATGGCCAAGGGAGAAAAGACCGTGGCCAATTACGATGAAGACAGCCTTACCATGGCGGTGGCCGCGGGCATCGATTGTTTGACCCATATAAAACGGGAGGCGGTGGATGCCCTTTATCTGGCCTCCACCACCTTGCCCTATAAAGAGAGGGGAAACGCATCCATTGCCGGTGGGGCCCTGAATCTATCGCCCCATACCCGGACCGCGGATTTCACCGGGTGTCTGAAGTCGGGGACTACCGCTCTCATCTCAGCCCTGAGTGCGCAGGATGAAAAAATCACCCTGGTCTGTGCGTCGGACACCCGTCTCGGCAAGGCCGGCGGGGCCCAGGAGATGCTGTACGGAGACGGAGCGGCCGCTGTTGCCGTGGGCCATGACGGGGTTATCGCCCGCCTCCTGGGGCATTATTCAGTCTCCTACGATTTTCCGGATCAAAGACGAATGGACCCGGATCGATATGTCCGGGGCTGGGAAGAAAGATGGATTCGGGATGCTGGCTATTCCAAGATGATCCCGGAGGTGATTCAGGGCGTTTTAGACCCGTGCGGCCTGGGGATAAAGGACATGATAAAGGTGGTGTACGCCCCTCTAAGCCTGAGAGATCATGCGGCCATGGCCAAGCGTCTGAGCCTGGCGGCTGAACAGGTCCAGCCGCCCCTGATCGATTCGGTGGGCAACACCGGATGCCCCCATCCCCTGCTCATGCTCATCGGGGCACTGGAGACGTCCCGGCCCGGAGACCGGATCCTAATGGTTAGTTTCGGCAGCGGCAGCGATGCGCTCTTGTTTGAGGTCACCGACGAGATCACCGCGTTTCAGTCCAAAAATAAGCTGAACACCAATCTGGGGTACCAAGGGGAACTGGAAAGCTATCCCCAATACCTCTCTTTTAAGGGGATGCTGCCCAAAGAACTGGGCATACGGGGAGAAGAGGTGGCCCCCACCAGCCTTTCCCTGTTTTGGCGGGAGCAGAACGCAGTCCTGAGGCTGGTGGGGTCGAAATGCAAGGCCTGCGGCACGCCTCAGTTCCCCAGGGACCCGGTGTGTATCAATCCCGAGTGTGGTGCCGTGGATCAAATGGAGGATTATCCCTTTTCCGACAAGACCGGGGTCCTGTTCACCTATACCGCGGATCACCTGGCCTATTCAGAAGACCCCCCGGCCCTGTACGGCATCGTGGATTTTGAAGGGGGAGGCAGGTACTGGTTCGATATTACCGACTGCCGACTGGAATCCCTGGAGGTGGGAAAACCCATGCAGATGACCTTCAGACGGCGATATCTGGACCAGGGCCGCAGCGTGGCCGGCTACTTCTGGAAGGCCATGCCCTTTAAGGGGTGATGTTCCTGTATTGAACCCATAACAAAACGGGTTTCAGGTTATTCAACCCTATGAACCTGGAACCCTGGACCCTGAACCTATTCGGGAGAAGAGATCATGGCAGAAGGCATAAAAAATAAAGTGGCAATCATCGGCATGGGGTGCACCCGGTTTGGGGAGCATTGGGATCGGAGTGCGGAATCCCTCGCTGTGGAGGCCTTTGAAGAGGCCATCGCCGATGCGGGGATTGAAAAAAAGGACATTCAGGCGGCCTGGCTCTCCACCTGTTTTGATGAGGGAAACGTGGGCAAGAGCGCCATTCCCCTCGCTGCGGCCCTCAAACTATCCTATCGACCCATCACCCGGGTGGAAAACCTGTGCGCCAGCGGCACGGATGCGGTCAGGGGGGCCTGCTATGCGGTGGCCTCCGGGGCCTGTGACATGGCCCTGGCCGTGGGGGTGGAAAAGCTCAAGGATATCGGTTACGGCGGGCTGCCCGATTTCAGCCAGCTCAGGGGCATCTACAACCGCCAGATATTTCCCAACCAGACCGCCCCCGGTCAATTCGCCATGCTGGCCAACAAATATTTTAATCGATACGGTCTCACCCGGGAGGAGGGCAAAAGGGCCATTGCCAAGATCTCGGCCAAGAGCCACGCCAACGGGGCCATGAACCCCAAGGCCCACCTCAGAAGAAAGGTGGATGTGGAGACCATCATGAATGCGCCCATGATTGCCGACCCTTTAGGGTTGTTCGATTGCTGCGGGGTGACCGAAGGGGCGGCGGCCGCCATTGTGGTGCGGGCGGACCGGGCCAGGGAGTTTCGTGCGGATCCCCTGTATGTAAAGGCCCTCCAAATTGCGGTGAGCCCGGAAGAGGAATTCAGGTTCCAGTCATGGGACGGCACCCACGTGGAGACCACCTATCGGTGCGGCCAAAAGGCCTACCAGGAGGCGGGCATCCAGAACCCCAGGGAAGAGCTGAGCATGATGGAGGTGCACGACTGCTTTTCCATCACCGAACTGGTCACCTATGAGGACCTGCAGATATCCCCCAGGGGGAAGGCCATACAGGATATTGATGAGGGGTTTTTTGAGCTTACCGGCCGGATCCCGTGTCAGAGCGACGGCGGGTTGAAGAGTTTCGGGCATCCCATCGGGGCCTCGGGGATTCGCATGATCTACGAGGTGTATAAGCAACTGCAGGGAAAATGCGGGGACCGGCAGATCCAAGACCCCCGGCTGGGCCTCACCCACAACCTGGGAGGGTTTCCGGCCAACTGCGTCATCGGCATGACCATCTGGGGGAATGAATTGTAGGACCCGTACGTAGCAGGGTGCTGCCGGCCTTCGCATATCGGGGCAAATGGAGCCCTTGCCGATAGGCGGACACTCTGATGGGAAATTGGGATGCTGGATTGCCGTTTTGCTCACTATAGGCGGCCTGAGCGGTGTGGGCGGTTTTCTAAGAAGCCGCCGTATCTTCTCAATAAATCGGGGGGACCGCTTTCTCTGGCACGGTACTATAGGGGTGGGAAAGTCTGGTTACCCAGACTCTCTCCCCTCCGAACCGGACTTCCGGCCTTCGCCGGAATCCAGGAGGTTTGCCCCTGATTATTGAGATGTCACAAGCCGCCCTTATAGACCCATGAGAACACAATGGGACCCACTGATACCGAAAACCCGCAATTTTTCGTTGACACACGGGCTTGGCTTTGATATGGGAATTTCGGGATAGTTCGAATCCAGTGCATACGGTGAGGGTTGATGCCCTCTATCAATGTCAACGATGAGTCGGCCGAGGGCAATTTGGGGGAGTCCCATCGGCTCAAAGGAGGGACCATGGATCCTAAAGCCCATTTGTCAGGTATCTTTTTAAAATTGGTACCCCTTCTTGCCTGCCTTTGCCTTTTGCTCCTATATGCCCCCACCGTGTCCGCCCAGGGAGGACTGGAACTGACCGTAACCAAGGACAGTACGGCCGCGGGATCATATTCCGATCCCATCACCTACACCATTGGCGTCACCGCCACAGAAATCATTACCGCAACCATCACCGAAACCATCACCCTCACGGACACCCTGCCCGGCGGGGCCGAGTACACCATCACTTCCTCCATCTGGGGGTGCGACATCGATCATCCCGGAAACCCGGGCAACTTGGTCACCGTCAGCGTCCCCCTGGGGGTAACCCGAACCCTGGTGTGTCAAACCGATATGACCGATGGCGACAGCGCCCCCTTGATGATTACCGGGACGGTCAATACCGGGGATTCCGCCGTGGTTACCAACACCGTCACGGTGTCGGGGAGTGAGGGGAGCGAATCGGACAGCGCCAGTCTCACACTCAATCAGCCGCCCATCCCCACACTCAATGAATGGGGAATGCTGATCCTCCTGGCGGGGCTGGCCGCCTGCACAGTGGTCTATCTCAGAAAACGACGGGCGGTCTAATGCCCCTGTGAGCCCTTCGAGCCTTTTCTGAAAACACCTCCAGGGATTTTGAAATACCCTTTTCACCCCGGCCTTTCCTCCCTTTTGGTCCATTATGGAGGATCTGTCTGCGAGAGTGCCTCCAGGGCCTCACGGATGGGGGGCTTGTTTTGTTCCGGCGCCAATGACAGGGCCTGCCTCAGGCGTTGAGCCGCCTGGCAGGTACGGCCCAGGCCCTGGTAGACCAAGCCCAGGTTCTTATAATCATTGTACCGCTTTGGAGACAATAAAATGGCCTCCTGGTAGGCCAGGGCAGCCTCTTCCAGGCGGTCCATTTTGGCCAGGGCATAACCCAGCCCGCTGTGGGCCTCCACGGAGTCCGGGTCCTGGGCTATGGCTCGCTCATAGACCTCTCTGGCCGGGGCCCACTCCCCCTGCTGCAGATAGGTCTCTCCCAGGCGCAAAAAGACCGGCGGGAAGGGCGCCAGCCTTAGAATACGACGCAACAGCGCCCGGGCCTGACGGGGGCGTCCCCCGGCCCGCAGGCTTTGGGACCATGAAAAGAGAATTTCGTGATCCCCGGGTTTCATGGACCAGGCCCGTTCGTAGCATTCCCAGGCCTTTTGAAACCGCTCTTCCCGCTCCGATCCCTGGCTTCGGCCGGCCCAGGCCGTATAGAGCGCCCCCATGTTCACATGGTGCTGGGGATCCATGGGATTCTCTTTGAGAACCCGGCCGAAAGCGGTTTCCGCCTTGGCCAACCATGCATCCTGCCCGGTGGAGTGGGGCGTTGCTCCCAGCCGGAGGTAGGCCTGACCCAGGGCCGACACATAGGCACTCTCCTGCGGACAAAGGGCATGGGCCGCCTTGAGGAACGAAATAGACGCCTCTCCCCTGCCCCGCTTCTGCAAGTCCAGGGCACGCCGCAAATCCAGGTCCGCATACAGGGGCCGCAGATGAACGGCGCATACCACCAGCAAGGCCAGCGTGCACACAAGGACCGGCACCCACTCAGGACCCCTGCGGATTTTGGGGCGTGGGCCGTGTGTCCCGAGCCTTTCAGTTTCCCTGCGACTATGAAGAACCCAGGTCAAGAGGAGCCCCGATCCCAGCAGCAGGCCCCAGTAGCCGGTCAGGATATGCGGGTAGGGGAGCGGAACCATCTCAAACAGGAGAGTCGCCAGTATCATCAGCAGGAGCACGCCCAAGGGATAAACTTGGCCCGGGCCGAAGGGAGAATCATCATCCGGCCCGGATCTCTTCTTCAGCTTCCGTGGACCCGCTCTGGAATCGCTAAAGGCCGCAATGGCAGGCTCCGGTTGCGCCGCCTGCTGCCGGAAGCCCAAGGCGACCACCGCCGTGAGGGCGGAAAACATCCAGAAATAAAGGGCCGTGGAGGCCACGGAAAACCCGAACTGCACCTCCATGAAATGACCGGTCAAGGCCGTGAGCAACGCCAGGAGAATAAGGCGGGATCCCAGGGGTGGGGAAGGCGGTTTGGACGGCGCAAGGCTCTGGCCCAAAAGCCGTATGAGCATATAAACGGCAAGCCCCAGCAAGAGGCCCACGGGGATGCCCAATCCCCAGAAGAGGCTGTCGCGGCTGACCCAGGCCGCAAGGCCGCCGGCCAGCCCGCCCCATACCCATAACGCCAAAAAGACCGGCCCGCCAAAGGGCCGGCCGGGGGAAAGCCCCCGAAGGCCGCAAAAAAGGACGACCGTAAAGAAGAAGAGAAAGGCGCATGCCCCCAGCCAGCCCCGGGTGATGAGTTGATGCAGGATCAGGTTATGGGCCCGATCCGGGACCCCGTGGGGTTCGATGACCAGGACCTCGGGCTGATGCACCCGCGGAAACACGTACCTGAAGGTCTCGGGGCCGTATCCAAGGGCCGGCCGCAGGCCATCCCACCCACCGGATCGGGTTTCCCCGTCTGCATCCACATAGGTAAAGGGCGAATCGCTCATCCACAGCTCGCCCGCGCCCTGCCAGATGAGTCTGCGCACCCGGATGGTGGGACCGGAAGTGAGGGCGCTGAACTTCTCCAGTCCGGGCCTCGATTGCATGAGCGCGGACTCGTTGCCGGCCCACAGCCACATGAGCCCCAGGCCGCCCACTAAGCCCCCGATGGCGGCCCAGGAGATCCATCCCCTGTTTTTGATCATCCCCCACACCATAAAAAAGAGCCCCATGGCGGCTGACAGGGCCATGATGGACCCCCGACTCTGGGTAAAGAGGAGACAGGCGAGTTGAATGGTCAAGGCCCCTGCATAGGCGGTGGCGATCAGGGCATGTAGGGGGTTTCTCCCCAAGGGCCGGGCCAGGACGGTCATCACAAGGAAAAAGATCGCCATGGCGCCTGCCAGGGCCCAGAAGTACCAACTGCCCCCGGCCGCCAAAAACACATCCATCAGACACAATGAAAGCATGAAACCGCAACAGATGAGCGGCAGGGCCGTGTACAGGACCGTACCCAATCGTGCAGAGGGGATGCGGGCATAAAGCGGAACCTGAACCGCCAAGAGAGCGGCGATGACAATCCAGGCCCGAATTGGGCTCATATCCCACACCAGGACCAGGACCCCGGTCACCAGGGCCGTGGTGGAACATCCGACGGCCAGAGCGCCCCAGACCCAGTCCGAACCCTCCGGATCTCCGGTCACCCTATGCCAGCCGGATAGGAGCCGGACCAGGGTGAGGGGGATGACCATGACCAGGTAGCCGCCCAGAAAACTGGGGTTGCCGGCCGTGGAGGTGCAGCGTCTCACCACCATGTGGTGAAAGGAAAGGGGGTCCAGATGGAAGTGCTGCAGGACTCCGTACAGGGCTATGGGAAGGCTGGCCAAGACAATCGCGGAGACCAGTCGATCCAGTTGGTCCTGGCGCCGCAGGCCCCAGATGAGGGAAAAGAAAAAGACCCCGCAGGAGGCGGTGGTCATGACCCCGCCCATCCGTTCATAGGAGCCCAGCCAGCTGATGCGGGGCATGATGGATATCCCCGCAGACAGGATGGAAACCACCAGGAACAGGAGGGCGGCCAGAATAACCGAGACGCCGCACCACCAGCCTTGCCGGGGTTTTGGTTCATGACCCGGAAAATGGGCGGACGTGGGTGCTGAGGTCCGCCAGCGCACCCACAGCCTCACTCCCCAGCCGGCCAGGGTCAGAGTGGCCAGGGAACGGAGTAAGGCCATCTTGTCAGGCTCAAACACCCGCTGGGAGTAAGGGTTAAAGAACAGGGGGATGAGGGCCGCGGCCATAAGCCAGCAGGCCTCCACCATGGCCTCGCTCCAATGGTGATCCTGACTTATGGAGCAGCGCTTCATGGGCTGTGCGTGGTCACGGGCCTGGGCTTTCCAGCCAACTGCGTCATCGGCATGACCATCTAAGGGAATGAATTGTGAGGCCATGATACCGTGGTATACTGCCCGCGCGCCCTTGACCACCCGCTCCCCAAGGCCTGGGCCCGGAAGACAGGTTAGGGCGCTTGATTGCCGTCCAATTGGCGAATGACCCGAAATTCATGAAGGCATTGTCCGGAGGTCTCGATGTTGAGGGAAGTGATTTCAATTTCGTAGGTCCCGTCCAGGAGTTCCATCTTCAGCGATTCCCCTGATTCGGCATAAACCGGCAGATGTGTTTGAAACGCTCCGCACCCCCCTTCTATACTCGATTCCGGGCCGAGTCCCTTGGAGATCATGATGCTTAGCGGGGCATCAGACAATAAAGTGTCGTTCCTGTAGATAAATCCGGTTATTTCCTCTGTTTTTCCAGGCATGGCGGCATCCGTTTAGGGGGTCAATGCCCTTTTCATGACATCCGCGGAAAAGGGCTTGCCGTGGGCCGGATAGATGGTGTCGGCCCCCTGATCCAAGAGGAGATGCCAGCTTTTTCTCACCGCCGCCTTATCCTCTTCCCATGTGATGCACTCCTCATGCGGACGAGTAAGAATCCCATAGAGGACGGGGCCTTAGGATTTCATCCGACAGTACGATACCCGTTTATCAAAGTCAACACCGCCTCCTCCCCGGACGCAGGCCTTAACCGAGCTGAAGGCGTTCCTGCGGGCAGGGCCGGTGTTTGGGGAGAATCCCCCCGGCCTTGCACATCGGGCCGCGATTCAGCTCCCGGGGCAGTAAAACCGGCGCAGTAAAAGAGGTCTTGATATCAACCGAAATCATGATATGATGAGATACTGGAAAACGAAGCGTCATACACGTGACAACCCTATCTACCACCTGCACGGAGGAGTTGACCAATGACCTTCATTAAACGCATTTCACTCATCGGCACCGGGGCCATGGGCATGTTTTACGCCGGCAAACTGTTTGATATGGACCCCCACTGCATATCCCTCATTGCGGGCGGCGATCGGCATGAACGCCTCAAAAAGCAGGGCTTTTTTGTCAATGACCAACATTACCTACTGCCGGTGGTGCGGCCGGATGATCCGCCCGCTCCTTCGGACCTGATCGTAGTGGCCGTAAAGCACCACCATCTGCCCCAGGCCATTCAGGACATCCAAAACAGCATCGGCCCTGACACCATTTTGCTGTCCGTGATGAACGGCATAGACAGTGAGGCGCAACTCGGCGCTGCCTATGGCATGGAAAAGGTATTGTACGCAGTGGCCGTGGGCATTGACGCGCTCAGGGAGGACAATCGCCTCATTTATACCACCCAGGGCCGGCTGTTTTTCGGAGAGGCGGAAAACGAGGGGGTATCGGATCGGGTCAAGGCCATCCAGGCCCTGTTGGACCGGGCCGGCATTGCCTATGAAACCCCTCCGGACATGATCCGGGTCCTGTGGTGGAAGTTCATGATCAATGTGGGCATCAATCAGGCCTCGGCCGTCCTGAGGGCCCCCTATGCCGTATTCCAGAGTTCCAGGCAGGCCAGAGACCTCATGGAATCGGCCATGCGGGAGGTCATGGCCATTGCCCAAAAGGCGCAGGTGAACCTCACTGAAAAGGATATCGAAAACTGGTATGCGGTCTTATCCGGTCTCTCCCCGGACGGCAAGACCTCCATGCTCCAGGATGTGGAGGCCGGACGAAAGACCGAGGTGGACATGTTGGCGGGCAGGGTCCTTGAGTTGGGAAAGGCATATCATATTCCCACCCCGGTAAATGAGGATATTTTCAGAAACATAAAAGCCATGGAGCGTGAATAGACCCATTCCGGCCCTCCTGACAGAGGCAAACCACGGGGGCTCCATTCGCCTTAGGGCTCGCTCAAAAATAAGTTCGCAGAATTGACGCTCAGATTTGGGTTGGATTTGGCTGTCGCGATTGAGTGAAGCCACAGGAATAGTGAACTATTTTGAGGACTTCACGATTGAGCGGTAGCCGAAGACGGCCCGAAGCTAAGATGGGAAAATGTGAAGTTATTTTTGAGCGAGCCCTTAGTACCCCCCGTCAGGCCCGGCGCCATCCCCGCCCCCGCGTCGCGATTCCCCATCCCCCCAAGGGGGAAAGAGAATTTTTCCTTGACACCCAAGGGCGTTCCCTTCATACTTTGCCAGGAAAACCGAGTTCTTATATCACCAACAGCCAACTTTTCAAGAGGGAGGAGGAAACATGGGTGCTTTAGCGATCATGGTACTGGCGTTTGCAGGGTATATTATCATGTATAAATTGTACGGCCAGTTTATCGGTCGTAAAATCTTCCAACTTTCAGGGGCCTGTAAAACACCTTCCTGTGAATACGAGGACGGGATCGACTATGTCCCCACCAAGAAGGAGATCATCTTCGGCCACCATTTTACCTCCATTGCAGGGACCGGCCCCATTGTGGGACCTGCAATCGCCATTATCTGGGGGTGGGTTCCGGCCTTGCTGTGGGTCTTTATCGGCAGCATCATCATGGGGGCCGTGCATGACTTCGGGGCCCTCATCATTTCCATGCGAAACCAGGGCAAGTCCATCTCCGAGTACACCGCCAAGTACATCAACAACCGAACCAAGATCTTCTTCTTCCTGATCGTCTTCCTGGAGCTGTGGATCGTCATCGCCATCTTCGGGCTGGTGATCGCTATTGTGTTTGCCATCTACCCCCAGTCCGTGCTGGCCGTGTGGGTGGAAGTGCCCATTGCCATCTATCTCGGGTACCTGATCTATAAGAAAGGGAAAAGCCCCCTGCTGTGGTCCATCGTGGCTTTGGCCGTCATGTACTTCTTTGTGTTCCTGGGACCCTGGGCCCAGTTCAAGATGCCCACCATTGCAGGGATTCCGGCCACCGGGGTCTGGACCATCATCCTGTTGGCCTATGCCTTCATCGCCTCCACCCTGCCGGTGACCACCCTGCTCCAGCCCCGGGATTTCATCAACTCCCACCAGCTGGTGGTGGCCATGGCCCTGCTCATCCTGGGGGTGTTGGCCGCTTCCTTCTGGGGAAATCTGGAAATTGTCGCGCCCGCGGTCCAGATGGCGCCGTCTCAAGCCCCCTCCATGTGGCCCTTTTTGTTCATCACCATCGCCTGCGGCGCCATTTCCGGGTTCCACTCCTTGGTGTCGTCCGGGACCTCGGCCAAGCAGGTGCGGGATGAGACCGATTCCCTGTTCGTGGGATACGGATCCATGCTCATGGAGGGCGCCCTGGCCACCCTGGTGATCATTGCCGTGGCAGCGGGCATCGGCATGGGATACACGCCCAAGGGGGGAACCGAAACCCTCACCGGCGTGGCCGCCTGGACGACCCATTACTCTTCCTGGGCCGCGGCAGCGGGTCTGGGCTCCAAGGTCAGCGCCTTTGTGGACGGGTCCGCCAATATGATCGTGGTCCTGGGGATACCCAAAGTCTTTGCATTGGCCATCATGGGCGTATTCGTGGCCTCCTTTGCCGGGACCACCTTAGATACGGCCACCCGGATCCAACGGTACGTCATTGCCGAACTGGCCGGTGATTTGAGGCTCAACTTCCTGACCGGCCGGTATGTGGCCACCGCCATTGCGGTGGGAAGCGCCCTGGTCCTGGCCTTCATTGCAGGCGCCAGCGGCACCGGGGCCCTCAAGCTGTGGCCCCTGTTCGGGGCGGTCAATCAGACCCTGGCGGCCCTGGCCCTGGTCATCATCACCCTGTATCTGGAAAAACAGGGCGGCCTGAAATGGCTGATCGCCGGAATTCCCGCGGTGTTCATGGCCTTTATGACCATCTGGGCCGTTATCGTGAACCAGGTGAAGTTTGGGGTGGACCAGAATGTATTGCTACAGGTGATCAATATCTGCATCCTCTTCATCGCCATCTGGATCGTCATAGAGGGCCTGATCAAATTCTTCAGGATGCTGGGCAAACCGCCTGAGCAGCCGGAAACGGTCACAGCATCGTAAGGATACGGCGGAGGTACCGCCTTTGGGCGGGACCTCCACCCCTTCATCCCGTGTGCGGGTCAAGGTTTTCCGGGCCCCCGGTTCCGGAGACAGCGGGCGCCCAATACGCCGGCCAGGCGAGACGTTTTCACCAGTCCGCCTCCTTTGTCCACTGAAGGGGCCTGCACGGGGTGATATGGGACATGGCCAAGGAACTCAAGCGAAATTATTTTTATATCATGATCCCGGCCCTGCTGGGACTGGTGGCCGTGTATGTCATCAAGGCCCTGGACCTGGCCTCCGGCACCCCCATTCAAGGCTGG
>JAIPDZ010000130.1 GCA_021737425.1 Deltaproteobacteria bacterium | reverse complement strand
GAAGGACCTTATCGATCGCGATGGATCGGTTAAAAGGATTATGTTCTGGCGGAAAAACATCACTTCAAAACGTGAGCACTTTATCCGCTTCCATGGCGAGTTCATACAGATCATCCATCCAACCGATGGGGCAACTGGCCGATCCCTCCAGACCGTGGGATTTCATACACACCCCTCAGACATAGAAATCGCCCTCAAACTGCTCCATCTGGCCCATGACATTGAAGTCTTCGCTGCCGCTTTTCTCGAACGTTACCCCCTTGCCCAGCATGAACACGCTCACTTCATCGCCTTTTTTTACCCCCACATTGGCCAATCTCATGGCGTTGTAGATGGTCTCTCCGTCATCGGTGGAAATGATAAACAGAACCTTCATGGTGTTTCCTCCTCCTCAATAGTGTTTGCGTTTCATCCTCAGCCTCCTCAGGAATCCTTTCAGAATTGCGCCTGCTGTTTTCCAACAGTCTCTCTCATGGATCTGATCTCTTTTCCAATTTCCCGGAGATGATGGCTTCAAGTTCTTCTTCGGTTATATCTCTTCCCTGAACCACCACCTCGTTATCTACCATAATGGCCGGAGCGTGGGGAAGTCCGGTATCCGCATACCTCTTGCCGCCATATTCTTCACGGGTCTTCTGGATCGTCTCGATGTCGATTGAAAACCGTTGTCCCAGCCTGGGAATCATGGAGAGAAAATGACCTCAGGTCTTCCCGTTGGGCTCATTTACAAAAATCCGCACCTTCAACATAAATTTCCTCCTGTTGACCTGCCCTGATCTAACCTCTTAGTTTTCCTTCACGCTCGAGTTTTGAGAGTAGAAAATGCGCCCCCTTGGTAGAGACCTTCAGTCTTCGGGCAAGTTCCCCTGCGTCCCCGGCATCCCCGCCTTTGACGGCCCGGATCGCCTCTTGCTCCAGTTCCTCTAACCAGTCCTCAAAAAGGACCAGGATCTCCGGCTCTGCAATAGCGGTCAGCTGTCTGGACCGGGCCACCTTGTCCACCAGACTCTGGCACATCTGCGTCGGGTCGACACCTTCGCCCATGCACTCGGCCAGTCACAAATGAACCATACTGGAGACCTTGTCTGTTTCTGATTCCCCGAAAAGCGCATACAGGAAATCCATCTTGGTTTCGTCGTCCAACCCTGCAAAAAGGCCTTGCAGGACCCCGCCGATTTCAGTAAGGGCCTCTTTGGGCTCCATGTCGGCTATGGCCTTTCGGATGTTTTTCATATAGCCTGGATAACCTCCTTTTTAAAAATGGCGTCGTCGGGACAGCAGATCCCGGCCCATGAGGTTCAACCTCTCCATTACGTCCAGTACGCGGGTGTCGGACAGTTCGTAGTAGATAAACGGGCCTTTGCGCTCCAACTTTACCAGTAGTGAATGCTTCAATTCCTTTAAATGATGCGACACCAGCGGCTGGGACAATCCGAGTTCCTCCACAATGGCCGAAACCGACCTGTGCCCGTTTCTGATACAATCCAGTATCCGCAGGCGATTCACATCCGACAGGCTCTTGGCCATAAACGCTGCGGTCTGAAGCGCTTCGGGGGTCAACCCCGATTTCCTGTCAGTGGTTTGAATCGGGTATGAAGGCGTTTGCTGCTGCTTGGCAGATTTCACCAATGCTTTCCTTTTTAGAACTCTCCCGGCAGGGGTATGGTTCGCCCATTTTGAGGCTATCCGCAACCGTGCCGAAAACGTCTTACATTTATTAGCATTTTCTTACCGATGTGTCCCGGCGAAGGATATCGTACATAAATATAAATATACGTTTATATCTTCATATGTCAAACAAAAATTTTGGCAACAGCAATTCTCATTTTGGAACGCTAACCTTGCGGGATCGGCTTTGCCCTGATTATGGGTGTCTCCAAACAGTGGCAGGCAGCCCAGATCGCAAGACGGGCAGGGCGAACAGATCATCCTCAAAGGGAACGGCACTGGCGCCCGTGTAGAGGACAACTCCTTTGAGAAACCGGCCTTTAGGAGTCTCCTTTAGGTTGCGAAGCCCCTTGGAGTGTTTTGAAGAGCCCGTAATGGCCACTCGAAAGAAAAGATTGACAAAATGATATAACGAGCTATCATATTGTGATCATGGATGTTTATTTCAAACCACCTTTCAGAAAATTCGTAAAGAAACAGGCCAGGCCTTTTCAACTGGTCATTGAGGATGAGGTTGACAAAATCATTGACGATCCAGGTTTGGGAGCTTCGAAGAAAGGTGATTTGGCAGATTTCAGGGTTCACAAGTTCTATTATCGGAATCAGGTATACTTGGTCTCGTACCAATTACGCGAATCCGAGTTGGATTTTTTCACTGTAGGAACCCATGAAAATTTTTATCGCGAACTCAAGCGATATGTGAAAGAAATGGGAGGATCATGATTACTGCTGAAAAGGTATACCGAGAAATAGTGGAAATGCCTGTAGAGGAAAGGGAAAAGCTGTTTGCTGCGATTGCGCGACAGGGGTTTGAGAAAGACAGATACTCTCAACAGGAGGTGTTTGACGACATCCGTCGCGCCCCTTTTTCGGCAAAAGAAGCGGCTGAATATCTCGAAATTTCCGAGATTACCCTCAGGCGGTGGGTAAAGGCTGGAAAAATACCCTTTGAAAGACTGGGACGAAATCTTTTGTTCGATGTCAACCACCTCAAGGCCTTAAAAAGTGCCGGGTGAAACCTCCGGCCGCGGGGTGCTGCGGCGTTGGGATCATTGGGGGGATTCGCAAGCGATTTCTACCCAGCATGGCGCCCCCGGTCCATGGGGCCGGGGGCGCCATGCGATGTGATTTTGTCCGGAGATAGGCTATTTTCCAGCCATCATGGCGGCGATATCCTCCTCGACCGTTCCGATGGGCTTGAGGTTGAATTTCTCCACCAGCACATTGGCCACGTTGGGAGAGAGGAAGCCCGGCAGTGTGGGACCCAGCCGCATGCCCTGAACCCCGAGGTGGAGGAGGGCCAGCAGTACGGCCACGGCCTTCTGTTCGTACCAGGCGATGTCGTAAGACACCGGGAGTTCGTTGATATCATCCAATCCGAAGGCTTCCTTGAGTTTTAGGGCGATTACCGCCAGGGAATAGCAGTCATTGCACTGGCCCGCATCCAATATGCGGGGAATGCCGCCGATGTCCCCCAGGTCCAGCTTGTTGTAGCGGTATTTGGCGCACCCGGCCGTAAGGATCACCGTGTCCTTGGGCAGGTTTTGGGCCACCTCGGTGAAGTAACTGCGGGCCTTCTGCCGTCCGTCACACCCGGCCATGACCACGAAGCGTTTGACGGCCCCGGATTTTACGGCGTCAATCACCTTGTCGGCCAGGGCCAGGACCTGGTTGCGGGCAAAACCGCCCACGATCTTGCCGGATTCGATCTCCTCCGGAGGCGAACATTTCTTGGCCATTTCAATAACGGCCGAAAAGTCCTTGGCTCCGCCGTTTGAACGGTCTGCAATGTGTTTGGCCCCGGGGTAATTGACCACGCCGGTGGTAAACAGCCTCTCGAGATAGGTGTTGTCCTTTTTGATGGGGATCAGGCAGTTGGTGGTCAGGATAATGGGCCCGTTGAAGGACTCGAAATCCTTGTTCTGATGCCACCAGCTTCCGCCGTAGTTGCCCACGAAATGGTCGTATTTTTTGAATGCGGGATAGTAGTTGGCCGGCAGCATTTCGCCGTGGGTGTACACATCCACGCCTGTTCCTTCCGTCTGCTTGAGCAGTTCGTCCATGTCTTTCAGATCATGGCCCGAGATCAGGATTCCGGGATTTTGGCCCACGCCGATGTTCACTTCGGTGATTTCCGGATGACCGTAGGTGCTGGTGTTGGCCTCATCCAGCAGGGCCATGGTCGTGACAGCGGTTTCCCCGGCCTTCATGACCATGGCAATCATGTCATCCACCGAAAGATCCTGGGTGGTGGACGCCAGGGCTTCCATGAGAAATCCGTAGATATCGTCCTTTTCATGCCCGAGAATGGCGGCATGATCCGCATAAGCGGCGATGCCCTTGCAACCGATGATGAGCATCCATCTCAGAGAGCGCACATCGTCTTCCTGATCGGCCGTGATGCGAACCTCCTCGGACAGGGCCTTGGCCATAATTTCATCCCTGTCATCGGAGGTCCACGTAGCGCAATCCGGAAGCGCACCGGATACGGCGTTTCCAGCCCTTTCCTTGACTGCGTCCCGCACCTTCAGCGCTTCCCTAATGCGGTCGATGATCACATCATCCTCCCATGCCACGTTGGTGATGGTGGTGAAAAGGGCCTTGCAGATGAAACGGCCGGCCTCTTTGTCCACCGTGCCTGCTTCTTTCAGCTTTTGACCATAGATGGAGATCCCCTTGCACACGTAAATGAGGAGATCCTGCAGGTCTGCGGTCTCCTCCGGCTTTCCACACATCCCTTTTACGGTACACCCCTGATTCTTGGCCGTCTCCTGACATTGAAAACAAAACATGGCTTTTTCTCCTTTTATAAAATGGGTTGAGGTTGTTGGTTCATCTGATGAAACGCTTCCGATCCTTGCCGGCATAAAAAAGCGTGACCATATCCTTTTTACCCTCCCAGCAAGGGTAATAAATTGACATAGGTCAATCACGGCAAAAAAATCGATATTTTTTTGTCCTTTTGTCCAGACATTCGAATCGAGAGCCCTCTGTTATTCCACACTCAGTTTTTCCACCATCCCGAGGTCTCCCAGGATCAAATACATGCACGGGATGGCCAGCAGCACCAGCACGGTGCTGGCCATCAACCCGAAAGCGGTGCTGATGACCAGGGGGATCAATATCTGGGCCTGAAGGCTTCTTTCGAACAAAAGGGGCAGCAGGCCGGCAATGGTGGTGCTTGAGGTCAACACCACCGCCCGGAACCGGGCCCTGCTGGCCTGGGCGGCCGCATCATGCAGGGATTTGCCTTCTTTTCGGGCGTTTTTCAAAAAGATAACCAATAAAATGGAATCATTGACCACCACCCCGCCCAGGGCAATGAACCCCAGCAGGCTGGGCATGCTGATGGGTACCCCCATCAGGCCGTGTCCCCAGACCACACCGATCAGCGAAAAAGGGATGGCCAGCATCACGATGAGCGGTTCGGTAAAGGTCCTGAATTGAAAGCTGAGCAGGATGAAAATCCCCACAAGCCCGATGATCATGGCGTTGAGCATCGACATCCGGGTGGTGTTGGTCTCTTCGAGGGAACCGGCAATCGTGAGCTTCAAATTGGGATAGGTTTCATTAAATTCGTTGAGATAGGTGTCGCGAAACAGGCCCATCAGTTCATTGGTGTTGATCAGCCGGGTATCCACATCGCCGCGGAGGGTCACCGCGCGCATGCCGTTGAAACGGGCGATTCGCGCCCATCCCTTTTCCATTTCCCACGTGACCAGCGCCCGCAGCGGAACCTGACCGCCGTCGGCCAGAACCAGGTTGAACTCTTCAATGTCCTGCAAACTGTCCCGATCCATGTCCGCCAGTCGTACCTCGATCTCATAGGATTCCGGACCCACCTGGATCTCGTCGGCCTCGAGCCCCTGGAATGCGGCCCGCAGCTGCCGGCTCACATCGGCCGCATCGATCCCGATACCGTAGGCCCCTTCCCGCATCCGCATTCGGAGTTCGGGTTTGCCGGCCCTGAGATCGTCGGCCAGGTTCACCACCCCCTCAAACCGCCCGAACCAGTTCTTCAAGTCAATAACGGCCCTTTTCATTTCATCCAGGTCTGTTCCCCTCAGGCGCACTTCGATGGGCCGCCCGCCGGGTCCGAATCCCGGCTCGCTCAGGGTCAGACTGAGGACATCCGGCAGATCGCCGATTTCCTTGCGCCAGGCGGATAGATAGGCGTCAATGGTGCCGGACCGTTTTTCCGCAGTCAGCAGATCCACGGTAATAGTGGCCACATGGGGCCCGTTTTCAAAGGCCTCCGTGTTGAGATTATACTGGACATAGGCGTTTTGGACCAGATCTTGTCCATTGGGCTGACGGGATTTGAACGCCTGGTTGGTCTGTTCCAGGGCCGCGAGAATATGCGTCACCACCCCTTCGGTGCGGGAAAGGGGCGTTCCCTGGGGCATCAGCAGCCGGGCCATGACCACGTCACCTTCCAGTTCCGGGAACCCCTGAAATTTGATTTTTCCAGAGGCCACCACACCGAGAGAAAAGATGAACAGGCCTGTTATGGCGGCCACAAACGGGTATCGCCATTTCAGTAGTATATCCACCGACCGGCCCAACAGGTGCTCCCGGATCCAGGCGAAAAGGACATCGAAACGCCGCCGGAAGCGATTGGTCTTATGGGGGTCGAAGCCGTGCATGGCGTGATTCATGTGGGCGGGAAGAATCCAGAAGGCCTCGATCAGGCTGACCGCCAGGACCAGGATCAGCATCATGGGAACCACCCGCAGGACCCTGCCGATCTGACCCTGGATAAAGACCAGGGGACCCAAAATGCAAATGGTGGTGATAAAGGAAGATATGACGCCCGCAGCCACTTCTTTGGTCCCTTCCACTGCCGCCACAACCGGGGATTCCCCCTGCTGGCGGTGGCTCATGATATTCTCGGCGATCACAATGGCGTCATCCATCAGCAGGCCCAGGGCCATCAACAGGCCCACCATGGTGAACATGTTGATGCTGAGCCCGAGATGGGGGACAAGAATGAACGCGCCCAAAAAAGAGATGGGCAGGCCCATGGTGACCCAGAAGGAAATGCGGACATTGAAAAAGAGCCACATGGTGGCAAATACCAGCAGCAACCCCTGCATACCGTTGGTGAGCAGCATATCGAGACGGTCTTTAAGGAGGCGGGTCTCGTTTTGAGTGATCATCAACTGCATCTGCGGACGGCGCTTACGCTCCCCATCTACAAACGCCTCCACTTTCTGAGCCACGCGAAGGGCATCCTGGGTTTTTGATTTTTCGATTTTCAGGAGCGCATTTCGCCTTCCGTCTTTGGTGATTTTGTCTTCACTGCGTTCAAACAGATCCGTGACCTCGGCAATGTCCCCCAGGCGGATTTCGCCGCCTTTGGGACCGGCCAGAATGACCAGGTTTTCCAGGGCCTCGGGCGTGCGACGCTGATCCACAAACCGAAGCAGGATATCCCTTTCCCGGGCTTCGATGGTTCCCAGCGGCATGTCCCTGCTTTGAGCGGCGATGCGATCCGCCACCTGGGCGGGGCTCAGGCCGATTTGACGCAGGGCTGCATCGGACAGGGAAACCCGTAACTGGTGATCGGAAAACCCCTCGATTTTTACCAGGGAAACCCCCGCTTCCTGCAGCCGATCCTTCAGGTCTTCACAGTAGGTCTTAAGATCCGGCACACTGATGGGGCCCGAGACCAGTAAAGACATCACCGGATCGGTCCGGCCGAGTTCCGATATGATGGGACGTTCCACTTCCCCGGGGAAATCATGAATGACATCCACGTCGGTTTCGATATCGTTTAAGAATGTCCGGATATCACCGTCTTCGTCCATCTCAACCACGATGAAGGCAAGGCCTTCCCTGGCGTCGGCGCGGACTTCCTTCACAAAACTGATCCCGTCAACGGCATCTTCCACCCGCCGGCAGACCACCTCTTCCACCTCCTGAGCGGTGGCCCCGGGATAGCGAATGCGAATCTCAACCTCGGTGGGCATAAAATCGGGCTGGGTTTCCCGCAGGATATGCGGCATGCTCAGGGCGCCGGCCACAAGAAAGGCGATCATCAAAAGATTGGCCGCGGTGGGATGGCCTGCAAAATACCGGATCATTGATTTGCCGTATCTCCCTGACTCAAAGCCAGGAGGTGTTTTCTCAAGTCATCATCCGTCACCGGCGAGACCTTCATCCCCATAATGGCCGGAGAAGGATCGGATACCACCACCATTTCTCCGCCGGATAAACCGGATTGAATGACGACAAAATCCGACTGGGCAAAATCGACCACGACCTGTCTTTTCTGCAGCCTCTGTTCCGGGTCGACAACGAATACGCTGCTGTCGTGAATGGCGGATCGAGGAACGACCACGCTTCCTGATCGTACAGGACCCTGAAGTTCCACCCGGCAGAACATACCTGCGGTCAGAGGCGGACGCTCACCGGGTACGGCTTTGTCATAAGGACGGTCAACGGCGGCTACAACCTTGATTTCCCGGGTCTTCGGGTCCACATTCTCACGAAGTCTATCGATTCGGGCTTCCCATTGGGCGGACCAGTCACCGCTTGTAAGGCTCACAAGGACTCTGACATCCCTGAACAGTTGTTTGAATGCTCCCGTGCTCAACCCGGGTTGAAACCGCCTGCGCATCTTTTCACTCAAGATATTCTGTAGCGCTTCAATCCGAAACCGGGCTTCGATCTGGGTGACCGCGGTGCCGTGGGCCTTGAAAAGCAACTGGCCGGCCCGCACAAACTGCCCGACCTCCATGTTCACATCCCCCAGTCGGCAATCGAAAGGCGCTTTGATGGTGGTCTTGGCCAAATCGATTCCGGCCTGTTTCAGGTTGGCCTGCTGTACGGCCAGGGCCGAATTCAAGGCCTTTCGTTTGGAAGGGATCAAAGCAAGCGAATTTTCAAGCCGCTGAACAGTCTGTTTCTGCTGAAGAAAAGTTCTTTCCTCACGGTCCACCGCGTCCTCGGAAATGGCCCGGCTCTTCACCAGTCCACTTTTCCGTTCCAGCGATTTACGAGCCAGTTTCAATGATTTTTGCTCAAGTTCAAGCAATCTTTGTTGATTCGCCTCTTCCGCATTCAGCTCCTTGATTTTGGCCCGGGTTTCTTCAATTCCGGCCTTTAGACGGGCGATGGTTAGTTCGTATTCGGTGGGATCGATTTGGATCAACAGGCTTTTGGCTTCTATTAATTCTCCGGATTTCAAGTGCGGATGTAGGGAGGAGACCGTTCCCTTGACCTCTGCCACCGCCTCCCATACCCGTTCAGGTTCAGCAACCCCGTAACCAACGGCCCGGGGGATCAGATCCACGGAAGGCGCTTCAATAACCCGAAGCGTCCTGATGGATTCTCGCTCCTGCTTTCGTGAGGGATCCGATCGATGGGTCACTAAGTAGACCACCACCAAAATTGCGGCTGCAATGGGCAGGAGGGTCAATACCCCTTTGACAAGTTTACGCATGGGTTTTCTCTGGGGTTTGTTCGCAATAGCAATAAAAAAAAGTATATTCTTTTAACTTAAATCAAAACCAGCCTGTTTTTCAAACAGTTTGTCGATGGCTCTTTTGTTCCATCCTGAACAATTTGAGGATAAAGTCTTTGACTTATGTCAAGATTCCCACTCCGGCATCCCACTTTTCTACCACCCGAAAAAGGCGGCGATGTATTTCAATGCGGTGAAGACGATGACTCCGGCCAGCATCCATTTGATGGCGCTTGCCGGGACGAACTTCTGGCAGCGGGCCCCGAGATACATCCCCGCCATGCCGCCGATGCCGAACAAAAGGCCCAAAAGCCAGTCAGGCGCCACCGACATATCAGGATAAAACGGGGCCATGGCCTGGTAAAAGGCCACCCCGGCCACAGAGGTGACAAAGGTTCCCATAAGGGCGGCACCGGCCACGGTGTAGACCGGCAACCCGAAGAAGGTCACGAAAAAGGGGGCGATGATGGCGCCGCCGCCGATGCCGTAGATCCCTCCGACAATGCCCACCAGGAAACTGAGTACGAAAATGCCCCAGAATGAAACATCGTACGTCTCGTCGTAAAAGGTATAGCCCAGGCGCTTCCAGTTGAAATGGGTTACCTTGATCTCCGGCAAGGCCTGGTCCGGCATGGCACCTTGCGCGCCCTGGGACCGGCGTCCGCGCACCATTTGCTGAAAGCGCTTTTCGCTGTCCTCCTTACCGGTATCGTCTTTGTTTTTCTTCAGCAGATCCCGCACCATCTTGATGCCGATATAGAGCAGAACCGCTGCGGCAAACAGCTTGAAGTGCCTGGGGTCCGGAAGATACTCCACCCGGACGACGGCGCCGATAAAAACGCCGGGCAGGGTGCCGGCCACTACAATCCAGGTCAGGGGCCACACCATACGTCCTTCTTTGAAATAGCGGTAGACCCCGCTGGGAATGGCCACGATGTTGAACAGCTGGTTGGTGGCGCTCACCGATGGATGGGTATACCCCAGAAAGGTCATCTGGAAGGGGAGCAGCAAAAAGGCCCCGGAGACCCCGCCCATGGAGGTAAAAAAAGAGACTACAAAGGCCACCGCTGGGGGGACCCAGGGAGACACCTCGATTCCGGCGGTTTCAAAAAGCATGGGATCCTCCTTACCAAAATTCCTAATCCGGACAAGCCGGAACCAAAAGTGTTCAGGTGTCAGTGTTCAGGTTTCAGAATTTGGGTTTGCTGCCACCTGACACCAGTCGAAGATCCCGCTATCGCTATCTGCGGGGACGCCTGACACCTTATTGCCAATGAATCAAATGGTTTACCTTCAACAAAACATCTTCGCTTTTTGCATAGAAGTTGTGATCTAAGACTCTAAACGGCGTTACGGGGTTCGGGTTTCGTTTGCTTTCAGGATCCCCTGTTTAAAGGATCCAGCGTCTTCCAATGTTCCGAAGGCTGATCAAAAACAGGACCACGCAAAAGGCCGTAAGGGCTAAAAAATCGGTCAAAAACGGCATTACATGGTTGCCATGGAAGGCCCCGTGGAGAATGTCCACGCCATAGGTCAGCGGAAAACAATAGGACACAGGCTTCAGAAAGACGGGCAGGCGTTCGATGGGGAAAAAGAGCCCGCACAGAAAGATCATGGGGAAGCGGAAGAAGTTGGAAAAGGTCTGGGCCTCGAAGCCCTCGCTCACCGAAACCGCTACAAAGAGCCCCAGGAATGTGGAACTAACGGCGATAAGGACGATGGCCGGGACGGCGGCGCTCCAGACCACCTGAGAGAGGTCGGTGAGAAACAGCGCCATAAGGATGGGGACGAAGGCGTTGATTATTCCGAAGAGGATGGCGCCCGAGGTCTTGGCCATCATCAGGAGTTTTAGGGGGATGGGCGCCAGGAGCAGCCGGTCAAAGGATTTCCCCTTCTTTTCAAAGGTGACGGTGACGGCAAGCAAAGAGGTGGTCCCAAAAAGGATGGAAAGGGCGACCACGCCCGGGACCAGGGTTACGATGTTTTCAAGGCCGCCGGACTTGATAAAGAACATCCCGGTCCAGGCCAACAGATTACTCTCGTCCGGAACCACGCCGATCAGATGCTGGGCCGCCTTGGGATTTCGGGTGCAGTCGATGCCTGCGATGCGGATGCTCCCCGCATCCGGCCGGGCCAGGCCGGTGAGCATGTTAATGGTGGTGGTCTTGCTGGCGCCGTTGGGTCCGAGGAACCCGAACAATTCACCCTCGGAGACCTCAAAGCCCACATGGGAAACGGCCTGGACCTCATCGAACCGCTTGGCCAGCCGCTCTACGGCAAGGGCCTTCATTTTTTTCCGGGGTTTGGCGCACAGGGATGATCCTTTTCATCTCCGTGGCACTTTTTTATCTGCTCAGGCGTGCAGTTTTCCGGCTTGTCCTTTAGCTCGGTGGGCTGCTGACAGCAGTTTTGACACATGGGCAATCTCCTCCTTTCCAGGTCATCTGTTGGGTGTTCATCTTCAATGGACCGGTGACAGATCACTC
>JAIPDZ010000129.1 GCA_021737425.1 Deltaproteobacteria bacterium | reverse complement strand
AATGGTGAATCCATGGACAAGGAGATGCGAGCATGAATCGATATCTGCCCCTGATTCTTTTGGGCGTTCTTTTGAATGCCAGCGCCCAGCTTTGCCTCAAACAGGGGATGCGGACCATCGGCCATTTTGACTTTTCCATGCGGAACCTGGTGCCGGTGGGCATGCAGGCCGTTTTGAATCCCTTTGTACTGGCGGGCCTGTTGTGTTATGTGATCAGTGTGGGGGTATGGATGATGGCCCTCTCCCGGGTGGAGGTGAGTTATGCCTACCCCCTGTTGAGCGTGGGGTACATTGTGACCGCCTTTGCCGGGCATCTCTTTTTTGAAGAGGAATTGGGGGCGGTGCGTTGGGTCGGTATCCTGGTCATCTGCCTCGGGGTGTATCTAATCACCAGGAGCGCATCATGAGAACGGAATTTCTACCGTTTTCGAGGCCGGCCATTACCGAAGGGGATATTGCCGCGGTCAGCGAGGTACTCCGTTCCGGATGGATTACCACCGGAGAGAAAACCGCCCAATTCGAAGCGAGATTCGCGGAATATGTGGGATGTGCCCGGGCCATCGCCCTGGGTTCGGCCACAGGGGGGATGCATCTCGCCCTCAGGGCCTTGGGGATCGGTCCGGGCCATGAGGTGATTACCCCCTCCATGACTTGGGTCTCCACAGTGAATCTGATCGTGCTGTGCGGGGCCACGCCGGTCTTTGCCGACATTGACCCGGATACGTTGATGGTGACGTCCGAGGCCATGGAGCGTTGCATATCCCCCCGGACCCGGCTCATGGTTCCGGTACACTTTGCCGGTGCTGCACTGGCCCTTGGGGCGTTGTATGACCTGGCCGCGCACCACAACATCCCCGTGGTGGAGGATGCGGCCCATGCCCTGGGCACCCACAGTGAAGGAAACCGTGTGGGGGGACAAGGGACCTCCATCTTTTCCTTTCATCCCATCAAGAATATCACCACGGGTGAAGGGGGGATGTTCTGTACGGATGACGAGGCCCTGGCAGCGCGGATCAATCGGCTCAAGTTTCATGGTCTGGGCGTGGATGCCTATGACCGTAAGACCCAGGGCCGGGCCCCCCAGGCCCAGGTGGTGGAACCGGGCTTTAAGTACAATATGACGGATATGGCTGCGGCCCTGGGGGTGGGCCAGTTGGCCCGGGTGGATGGGTTAAATGAAAAGCGGGCGGAACTGGCGGAGGTGTATCTACAGAGATTGTCCGGGGTGGACGAGGTCTTCCCTCTTTCCGTGTCTCCGGCCACCACCCGGCATGCCTGGCACCTGTTTGTGGTGCGCATCGATACGGACAGGGCCAAGATGAGCCGGGACGCCTTTATGGAACGGCTCAAGGAACGCAATATCGGTACAGGACTCCATTTCCGTGCCGTACACCTGCAGAAATACTACAGGGAAGTCATGGGGACAGAGCGGGGCATGTTGCCTCATACCGAATGGAATTCCGACCGCATATGCTCCCTTCCCCTGTTCCCGGACATGACGGTGGAGGATGTGGAAGATGTGGTGGCGGCCGTAAAGGATGTGTTGAGTCACTGATGAGGTTTCAGGTGCCGGGTTTCAGGAAATGCTTGCAAGTCATAGTGGATACGCAATGAAAAGCAAACAGCAAACAGCCAAAAATCACCCCTTGAGCGTATCGGTCGTTATTCCGGTGTATAACGAGGCGGAAAACCTCCCTGAACTCTTAAGGCGATGTCTGAGGACCTGTAATCGCTTGGAAAGGCCCTTTGAGTTGGTGCTGGTGGATGATGGGAGTTCGGACGGGTCCAGAAAACTCATCCAGGTGGCTGCGGAAGAGATCCCCGGGAAAGTGATCGGGGTCCTTTTGAACCGCAACTATGGGCAGCATGCGGCCATTATGGCCGGGTTTGAGGTGGCCAAAGGGGATGTGGTGGTCACACTGGATGCGGATTTGCAGAATCCGCCCGAGGAAATTGTCCCCCTGGTTACAAAGGCCGAAGCAGGATTTGATGTGGTGGGCACGGTGAGGGTTCCCAGACGGGATTCGTTTTTCAGGCGGATCGCATCCATGATGATCAATAAGGTGGTACAGAAGTCCACCGGCATCAAGATGCATGACTATGGGTGTATGCTCCGGGCCTATTCCCGGCCCATTGTAGATGCCATGCGCCAATGCCATGAACGGAGCACGTTTATTCCGGTCCTGGCCAACACCTTTGCGAGAAGAACCGCAGAGATCGAGGTGCGTCACCAATGGCGCACCAAAGGAGAGTCCAAGTACGGTCTTTTAAAGCTGGTCAATCTTCAATTTGATCTGCTCACCAGCATGACCACCTTTCCATTGCGCCTGTTGAGCGTGCTCGGGGGGATTATTTCTGCTCTCGGGGTGGGATTTGGCGTTTTTCTATTGGCTATGCGCGTCATCTACGGCCCGGAGTGGGCCGCGGGCGGGGTCTTCACCCTGTTTGCGGTGCTGTTCGTATTTATCGGCGCCCAGTTTTTGGGAATGGGTCTGTTGGGAGAATACATTGGTCGCATCTACAGTGATGTGAGGGCCCGACCCCGGTATTTTGTAGAAGCGGTGGTGGGGAAAAGCGACATGGAAGGGGATCTCAAATGAGAGCGGTGGTACTGGCCTATCATAATATAGGATGTGAAGGGATCGAGGCCCTGTTGCGAAACGGATTTGAGATTGCAGGGGTGTTTACCCACAGGGAGGATCCACAGGAGAATATATGGTTTGATTCTGTGGCTGAACTGGCGGCATCCAAGCAGATTCCCGTTTTTGCTCCGGAGGATATCAACCATCCCCTGTGGGTCAAACGGATAGAATCCATGTCCCCGGACATCCTGTTTTCCTTTTATTACCGCCACCTGGTTCGGTCGCCCATTTTAGATATCCCCCCCTCAGGATGTCTCAATCTGCATGGTTCGCTTCTGCCCCGATATCGGGGAAGATGTCCCGTCAACTGGGTCCTGATCAACGGCGAGAAACAGACCGGGGTGACCCTGCATCATATGACGCCCAGGCCGGACGACGGGGATGTGGTCTGCCAGGAAGCCGTGGAGATCTCGGATCAGGACACGGCCAGGTCCCTTCATGACAAGCTGGCCCGAGCCACCTCCCGGATGCTGGATGGAATACTGCCCCGAATAGCAGCCGGTACGGCCCCGCGCAGCCCCCAGGATCCTGAAAAGGCCACCTATTACGGGGGCCGCGGACCCGAGGATGGGGAGATCGACTGGGCCCAGACAGCCACCCGGGTCAGGGATCTGGTGAGGGCGGTCACCCGACCCTATCCCGGGGCCTTCAGCCATGTGGGGGATAGAAAATGTATCATCTGGCAGGCGACCGAAGTGGAGAGAAACGGCCAGGGGGGACCCGGCGCCATCCTTTGTGTGGATCCCCTCATCATCCGGTGTGCCCAAAGGGCCATCCGGGTGGATTTCGGCCAGTTGGAAAACAACGTGTACATGACCGGCGCCCAGCTTGCCAGGGAACTGAACCTCATGAAGGGGATGTGTTTCGGACCCTGCGTCAGCAAACTGGCGGCCGCAGCCCGGAAAAAAAGGGTGTTGATCCTGGGGGTGGACGGGTTTATCGGGAACGCCCTGAGCGAAAGGCTTCTAACGAGCGGACGATACGAGGTCCACGGAATGGACCTTCAATCCAATTATATCCATCGGCTTTTGGGTTCTCCCGGCTTTTTCTTTGACGAAGGGGATATCTCCATTCACCGGGAATGGATCGAATACCATATCCGGAAATGCGATGTGGTCATCCCCTTGGTGGCCATTGCCACCCCCATAGAGTATACCCGAAATCCCCTCCGGGTGTTTGAGCTGGATTTTGAAGAGAACCTGAGGGTGGTACGCTATTGTGTGAAGTATGGAAAAAGAATTGTTTTTCCGTCCACCTCCGAAGTCTACGGGATGTGTGACGATGATGACTTTGATGAGGACAACTCCCGGCTGATCCTGGGGCCCATCCGCATGCAGCGATGGATTTACTCCTGCTCGAAACAACTGCTGGACCGGGTCATCTGGGCCTATGGGTTTCAGAAGGGATTGCAGTTCACCCTGTTTCGGCCCTTTAACTGGATCGGACCGAGATTGGACAGCCTGGAGTCGGCACGCATCGGCAGTTCCCGGGCCATCACCCAGCTGATTTTGAATCTGGTGGAGGGGACCCCCATTCAGCTGGTGGATTCGGGCCATCAGAAGCGATGTTTTACCGATGTGACAGACGGGGTGGAATGCCTCTATCGAATTATCCAAAACCGTGACGGACGATGCGACGGCCAAATCATCAACATCGGAAATCCGGACAATGAGGCCAGCATCAGAGAACTGGCCGAGTTGCTGGTGGAGCAGTTCAAGGTCCATCCCTTAAGCAAGGAGTTTCCGCCGTTTGCCGGTTATCGTGAGGTGGAAAGCAGATCATTCTATGGACAGGGCTACCAGGATATGGCCCACCGGCGGCCCAGTATCCGCAATGCCTGGAGACTGCTCAACTGGTCGCCGGAGATCGGGCTGGAGCAATCCGTCAAAGAGACCCTGGATTTCTTTTTAAAGGAGGCCATTCGATCCGGTGCGTTTCAGCTCAGGGAAGTGTCGAATCCCCAATGAAAATCGGACTCAGAATCGATGTGGACACTTTCCGGGGGACCCGGGAGGGGGTGCCTGCCCTCTGCCGGATGCTGGCAGAACATGGGGTCTCGGCCTCGTTTTTCTTTTCAGTGGGGCCGGATAACATGGGCCGAAAAGTATGGCAGCTGGTTCGGCCCGGTTTTTTGTGGAAGATGTTGAGGACCCGGGCGTCTCAACTATATGGGTGGGACATCCTCCTGAAAGGCGCCTTATGGCCCGGCCCCCTCATCGGCGAACGGTTGGGTGACGTCATACGATCCGTGTCCGGGGCGGGCCATGAAGTGGGGTTGCATGCCTGGGATCACCACTGGTGGCAGACCCGGGCCCATCGGGCCAACAGCCGGATCATACAAGAAGACCTTAAGCGGGGCATGGATTCTCTCGCCCGGATTACGGGCCATGCGCCGGTCAGCTCGGCCGCCCCCGGATGGCGTTGCACGGAGCGGGTGATCCAGGAGAAGGCCCGGTTTTCCTTTCTGTACAACAGCGACTGCAGGGGGGAGAGCCTCTTTTATCCGGTGGTGGCCGGAACCGCGATTTCGCAGGTGCAGATACCGGTGACCCTTCCCACCTATGATGAGGTGATCGGCCGGGGCCATGTTCGGGACGACCAGTACAATGCATACCTGTTTTCTCTTCTACGCCCTCAAAGGCTCAATGTCCTGACCATTCATGCAGAGGTGGAGGGGATTGGGCTGCGGGGTATGTTTGAAGCGTTTTTGCGCATGTCCCGCTCTGCCGGGGCCCAGATGGTGCCCTTGGGCCGGTTGCTGGCCGATGACCCCGAGATCACACCCAGCCGGATCGTCCAAAGGGAGATTGAAGGGCGGGCCGGATGGGTGTGCTGCCAGGCCTCTGAAGGGGCCCGGCCATGACCCGTTCGGCCCTGGGAGTAGTGGCGCTTTTCTGCTGTCTCTATCTCCTGCCGCTGGGCTTTCGTCCCATGACGGTCCCGGACGAATCCCGCTACAGTGAGATTCCCCGGGAGATGATCGCCTCAGGAGACTGGGTGGTCCCCAGGCTCAACGGGGTGCGGTATTTCGAAAAACCGATCTTGGGGTACTGGGTGAATGCCGTATCCATTACAATTTTCGGCCAGAACCGGTTTGCGGTCCGTCTGCCCGCGGCCCTGGCCACGGGCCTGACCGCCCTGATGGTTTTGGTTATGGCCAGGCGATTTACCCGAACGCCGGAAGCCGGCATATTGGCTGCTGCGGCCTATCTGACCTGCATAGCGGTTTTCGCCCTGGGGGTCATCAATATCTTAGACAGCCTCCTGACCCTGTTTTTGACCTTGGCCATGGGGGCCTTCTTCTACGCATACCAGGCCGAGCGGGTTCAAACCAGAGCCCTGGGGCTGGCCCTGTTGGGAGTCTGTTGCGGGCTGGCCTTTCTGGTAAAGGGGTTTTTGGCCTTTGTGGTGCCGGTGGTCAGCGTGGTCCCCTTTATGGCCTGGGAGGGCCGATTAAAGGGGCTTTTCAAGGCCGTCTGGATCCCGGTCCTGACCGCCGTTCTGGTGGCGCTGCCCTGGTGCATCATGATCCATGTGCGGGAGGGGGATTTCTGGAACTATTTTTTCTGGACCGAGCATATCAGCCGGTTTTTATCTCCCATTCCCGGCCAGCATCCCCAACCCTTCTGGTATTTCATCCCGGTCCTGGTAGGGGGCGCCCTCCCCTGGACGGCCCTCATCCCTGCGGCCTACCTCGGGGCAAAACCATCCTGGATCAATGATCCTTTCATCCGATTCGTGCTGTGCTGGCTGATTTTCCCCTTTCTTTTCTTTTCTCTCTCCAGCGGCAAGCTGATTCCTTACATTCTGCCCTGTTTTCCGCCCCTGGTGATCCTGATCACGGTGGGGGTTAGAGACTATCTCCGAGCAGGGGGGAAAAAGGCCTTCACCCGCTGTGTGGCCGCCTTTGGAACCGTGTTGGCGGTTTTTGCCCTCCTATTGGCTTTCATGGGGGTGACCGATATCCCGGGGGGCGCCCCCTATGATCCCACAGAGACCTGGAAATGGATCATGGGGGTATTGGGATTGTCGGTGTGGAGCGCCCTCACCTTTATGGCCTCGAGAGCCCGTAATACGGGGAGGAAGCTGGGCATTTTCTGTGCGGCCCCGGTCCTGATGTACCTGGGTGTACACCTGGCCCTCCCCAACCAGGTCCTGGAGGGGCGGGCCCCCCAGGAACTCCTGGAGAGGAATGTGGAAAGGGTCCGGGAGGACAGCCTGGTGGTTTCCGATGAATATCTGGTCCATGCGGTGTGCTGGGTATTTGATCGAACGGATATTTACCTTCTTGAAAGGCCGGGTGAACTGGACTACGGGCTGGAACATGACCCGGAAGGGACTGTAAGGCTCTTGAGCCTGGACCGTTTCCGGGACCTGGTGGAAAACGCCCACAGACCCGAGGTGGTGCTGGTGGTGGAGGCGGATCGGTATGGCGAATATCTGGAATCGCTGCCCGCACCCCTATTTGAAGACCGAGACAATGGGGTGCTGTTTCGGGTATTTTAGTTGACCCGATCCAGATGGATCATCAGATAGATCCCGAGAAAGAGGAATATGGCATTGGCCAGCCAGGCGGAGAGAAAGGGGGGCAGGACCCCGGCAAACCCCAAGGTCCGGGAAAGCCCCAGGATCAACAGATAGGCAAAACAGACGGCGATACCGATGGAAACGGCTACCGGCGCCCCCATCTCTTTTTTCCACAGGGCTATGGGGGCCCCCACCAGGGTCATGATCAATACCACAAAAGGGAAGGCCATCTTGATATGGATCTCCACAAAATACCGGGTGGCGTCATACCCCTCGGCCCGGAGTCTTTCCGCAAACCGTTTGAGCTGGCCATACCCCATCTCCTCCGGTTCTCTTTCCTGGCGTACAAAGTCCTCGGGCCTTTCAGGGAGCTTCAGATCCAGGGTTTTGAAGCGCCTGAGTTTGTATTCCCCATCTTTTTCCAGGACCTGAGTAATTCCGTTTTTGATGGACCACCGATTGTGGTCCCAGACACCCCACCGGCCGTCAATCCGTTTGATCACTCGGAAGTGGGAGTCAAAAAAATAGAGAGTGGGATCTATCATCCGCTCCTTTTTAGGGTCAAACCGTTTAATCCAGTAGATGCAGTCGGCCCCCTTGTACCAGATATGGTTTTGTCCATGGAAACTGCCCGGCGCCTCATTTTTGACGTCCACCCGCCAGATCTCATTGCTGGTGGAACTGGTATGAGGGACCACGGTTTCTGAAAACAAAAACAGACCCGCGGAGAGAAAAAGGGAAGTGATCATGAGTGGCAGGGTGATTTTCCAGGCATTGGCCCCGCAGGCCCTGAGGGCAATGATTTCATTATGCTTTTTCATGACACTGAAGAGTATAATCACGGCGGTGAGTGTGGCCACCGGGAGCATTTGAACCAAAATGGAGGGGATCTTATACCCATAATAGGCAAACAGGAGCGTCTTGGGGGCGTCGGCCTTGATAAAATCATCAAGGCCTCCGGTAACGTCGATCATCAGGTAGACGGCCATGAAGATGCCCTCACAGATGATCAGCAGCTTGAAGAATTCCCGAACCAGATATTTGGATAGCATACTCATGTGTCGTATGTTCTCCCTTTGATGATGGCCCTGACAAGTTCGCTATGATCCGGTCTGCCGCATGGATTCCGCGCGTCTCGGCATCAGGAGAAGCGGAGGCGGCCCGACCGCCGTATCCGGCCAGGGGCGCAGCCCGGTCAGACGGAAAAACGGATCGTTTCCCACCATCACATTGGTGCTGTTGGCGGCCACCGGTTTCAATATGCCCCACCCACGCACTTGGGTCCAGTCTTCAGGCCTGATATTGACGAGAAGCGGGCCGCTCTCTGCGAGCTGCCGGAGGCTCTGAGCCCCCTGACGGAAGAACGCCTTATGATCTCCCAGGGACCTGCCAAATGCCAGTTCATCGATTTCATCCACCAGAATAATCCTTCGCTGACCATAAAAGCCGAGGCTCTGGTCAAAGGCCCGCCAGTCCGCAATTCGGATCTGTTCAGGGAGGGGCCGGGGCATGGCCTTCATAAAGGCCCCGGTCTT
Source organism: Deltaproteobacteria bacterium (assembly GCA_021737425.1). Classification (GTDB taxonomy): domain Bacteria; phylum Desulfobacterota; class DSM-4660; order Desulfatiglandales; family Desulfatiglandaceae; genus JAIPDZ01. The sequence goes on along the minus strand of JAIPDZ010000129.1, from coordinate 2,920 downwards.
TCGGTATCGGGCCACCACAGGAACCGTCAGGACCATGGCCGGGATCAGGAGGATCAGGACCAGTCCGGTGGCCGCAGGGATCAGGCGCCTTCGGAAGGCGGCCCCCCCCAGAAAAAGGGCCCCCACCAGAAACCCTGCCTGGGCCGCACGCACGGCCCAGTCCAGCGATGCCACTGGGAGCATCTCCTGATGGCGGGCATAGTAAGACACCACGGGGATCAGCAGGACCAGACCGATCGCGGTGATGCGGGCACACCACCCATATGCGGCTTTTCCTGCTTCTCCCTTAGATAGATACGCGCCCAGGAGAAGCGCTGCCGCCGGATAGGCCGGCAGGATATAGGGGACCAGTTTACAGCTGCTGAGGCTGAACAGCCCGACGACGGCCCCTATCCAGACCATCAGAAACAGCGTACCCTCATGTGGTTCACCCTTCCGGGGGGGACGTGGATTAAACAGCCGCACCGCCCCCACGGCCCTTCTCGCGGCATTCCAAAGACCGGGAAACAGCAGGGCGGACCAGAACAGCATCCCCAATGGAAATACGACCCCAAAGAACCAGAACGGTTTGGCATGTTCTGGACTGATTAGGCGGCTGAAGTGTTGATCGACCACATAGAAATGCCAGAACTCCGGATTGCGCAGGCCCACGGCAATGTGCCACGGGAGGACAATGATGGCAAAGAGGATCAGCCCGGGGAGCCAGGCCATGCGCCGCAATTCGCCCCATTCTTTTCTGAGGGCCACAAAACCCAAGACAATGAGCCCGGTGAGGGCTATGGCCGCAATCCCTTTGGTCATGACCGCCAGCCCCATAAACCCCCATGCGGTGCCATACCACCCCCTTTTTCCACGGTCGCCGGCCGAGGCGTAGCCCATCCACCATGCCCCCCAGGTGGCGGTCAAGAGCAGGCTGAACACCCCATCGATAATGGGAAGTCTGGCCAATGCGAAAGGAACCAGACTGGTGAGATAAATCCACCCGGACATGATCCCGGCCCGGTGGTTGAACATCCGTTTCCCCAGAAACATGATGAGAAAGACGGTGATCAGCCCCGCTACGGCCGGCACGCTCCTCACCGCCCGTTCGTTTTCACCAAATAGGATTAGGGCCCCGGCTGTCAGCCAGTAGAACAAGGGGGGTTTTTCGAAATACTTTACATAATTGAGGTGTGGTGTAATGAAGTCGCCCGTTTCGACCATCTCCCTTGGGATCTCCGCATAACGCCCTTCATCCGGATCCAGGAGCGGGTATTGACCGAGAAATGAAAAATAGAGAACAACCGCAAGGGTAAAAACCAGAATTGATGTTCGTTTTTGTAGGCCTTTCTTAATTGGCTTTCTGCATTCCATTTTATATATTTAAATCGATTTCAAGAGAAAACATGTAAATTGGGTCGGTTTCCATCCTGCGCGCCTTCATTTCAATACAGTAAAGGTGATGCATTCGCAAAAAGTCAGAATTTCACGCCCCAGTACGATCTTCCGTACCTACGGGGTACCCAAAGCCGCAAAGGTACGGTATTAAAATGAATAGCGTTTTTTCTCTTCGTCCCTGCTTGCCCTTTTTATCTCTTGTTAAACCTCCGTTGCCTTTGTTTAACTGGGGTGAAACCTTTCCCTTCTTGTTTCACCGGGGCGTCTCGGCGCGAAAAGATACTTCATATGGGACTATCAAACTTTTGACTCGATATTCAGCCATAGCATACCAAATAGTGGCTGTTCCCTGAACTATTCAAAGGGATCTCACCAGATGACGGTAACAGTATATGCTATTTGAGGTGATATAAACAACCGAACTTGACACATTTTGGTTTTTTAGCTACACCACTCATGCCAACCCTCAATGGGCTTATTGTAAGATGGACGCGGGTATCCATTATATCGCAGGCCGTCCACTTGATCAGCCTGTGTTTGCGTTTTTAGTTCAATAATCAGACAATAATTGACATTTCGATCCGTTGAAATGGCACATTGATCTAGTACACAATTTTCCTATCCCAAGGCTCCGGAATGAATTATATAAAGTTTCTAAGGTTTATGACCATATCAGCTATTTATTGAGATAAGATGATGAGCCGTCCTAAAATTTTGTGTATTCAATTCAAGCATCTTGGTGATTGTGTTGTTCTGACCCCCGTCTTGAGGGCGGTCAAGAATTACTTCCGTGAAGGAGAACTCCATGTACTTATTCCTAAGGAAAGTGTGCCTTTGTTGGAAAATGTTAACTGGATTGACAAGGTGTGGTCCATGCCCAGGAAAAGAGGTGTTGCCTCGATTTTAGAGACTTGTCCCATCATTAGGGGGTTGAGAAGAGAACAGTTTGATATAAGTATAGATTTTGTTGGAAATGATCGAGGCGCAATTGTGAGTCGAGCAATTGGCAGCCCAAGAAGAATAGGCCCCATTGCACCAAAAGGCTTTTTCCTGAGACCCCATTTGTATACTGAGGCAATGGAAGCAATGGACACAAATCGGCATGAGACAATTCGGGCTTGGGCAGTAGCTTCCATATTGGGTATCCCGTTCCCGGAAGATGTAACCGCAGAGATATCTGCAAATCCTAACCTTACAGCTCCAGCTAAAGAAGTCCTGAATGGGACTGAGGTGATTTGCTATGTCAGTACGACTCAGCCAAAAAGGGAATGGCCTTTGTCAAACTGGATGGATTTTTACAAAATGACCCGACATTTGAAGATCAAAATGGCTTTTACGGCCGGTAAGGGGGAGCAGGAAAAAAGATTGCTCCAGCAAATGGCAAAAATATGCCCTGACTTGCCGATTTTAGAACCCATAGAACCCCTCGAAGTGTTTCTTGCGGTCTTAAGCCAATTAAAGGGTTTCATAAGTATGGACACGGGACCTTTACATTTTGCAGCGGGACTGGGCGTACCGACGATTGGTATTTTCGGCCCGACCG
>JAIPDZ010000128.1 GCA_021737425.1 Deltaproteobacteria bacterium | reverse complement strand
GCCCCCTTTTTCCCGCATGGCATGGGCCGCATTGGTACACAAATTCATCACGATCTGGTGTATCTGACTCGGATCGGCCAGCACCGTATCCTGTTCCGCCTGGATATCATACTGGATATCAATGGTGGTGGGAATGGTGGATCTCAAAAACTTAATCGCTTCTTTTACAATTAAAGAGGCCCGCAACGGAATCCTTTCTTTTTCTTCCCTGCGGGCAAAGGTCAATATCTGCTGCACCAGGTCCCTGGCCCGCTCTCCGGCCTGGTATATTTGGGTCAGGCTCATCTGTAAGGGGCTGTCATCCGGCAGTTCCATCATGGCCATCTCCGAATGGATCATGATGGGGGAGAGAATGTTATTGAAATCATGGGCCACTCCACCCGCCAGGGTACCGATGGATTCCATCTTCTGGACCTGTGCCAGCTTTTTTTCGGTCTCAATCTCCTCGGTCACATCCCGTTTGACCGCCACAAAATGGGTTATGTCCCCTTTATCGTCCGTGACCGGTGAGATAGAGGCCTCCTCCGTATAGTACGATCCATTCTTCCGGCGGTTGATCATATGATCCTTCCACGTCTTTCCGCTGGTGATGGTCTTCCACAGATCCTTGTAGAACGCGTCGTCCTGTTTACCGCTCTTGAGTATGCGTGGATTTTTTCCTTTAACCTCGATGGCCCGGTATCCGGTGATCTGTTCAAATGCCGGATTGACATACTGGATATTCGCCTCCGAATCCGTAATGACGACAGCCTCACCGGCTTGCTCGACGGCGGACATGAGGCGCTCCCGCTCTTCCTCGGCCTGCTTGCGGGCCGTGATGTCTTCTGCAACCCCCTCTATCCATCCTTTGTCCGGATAAATTCTGGCTGAATACCTGGCCCAGAAAACAGAGCCGTCTTTTCGATAAAACCGCGCTTCGAAATTGCGAATGGAACCATTGGCCCTTATTTCAGCCAACATTCTTTCCCGCGTCCCCGGATCAACATAATTCTCAGAGGTGATGTATTCTGCGATGAGCTGCTCCCTGTTGTTATAACCGAACATCCTTGCCATTTGTTCATTGCTCTCTAAGAGTTTTCCATCGGAGATCCTGGTTCGATAGAGGCCAACCTGGGCGTTCTGAAAAATGTTCCGATAGGTTTCTTCGCTCTCCCTGAGCACCATTTCTGCCTGATTACGCTGTTCCAGACTGCGGGCCAGTTTCAGGTTGCTGTAGCTCATGCCGGAGATCAGGTTGGCGAATTTGGTATAAAAAGTCATGACCGCATCCACGGTCTCACGGCTCCATCGGGGCACCCGGTCCAGTGCGGCCAGGTACTCGGCTTGGTCAAAGCCGTACTGACGGGCCTGGGACCGGAAAACCTCATAATCCGGCTTCTCGTCATCGAAAAAGAATTGGCCCAAAAAAAGATTCCCGAGGTGTTTCCCCCCCACCATAAGGGGCGTGACCATGTCCCACATGTTATTCTTGCAGCGGTAAATCTTAAAAGACCCCGGGGCCACCCCCCTCGAGAGTTCCAGATCGCTTTGAATACAGTTGCGGCGGGTTTCCGGATGCACCCGGTGAAACCGGGTACAGATATCCTGCCAGCCGGTGGCCACCAGGACATTGCCCTTCATATTGATAACCGCCACACCGATATGGGTGAGGCGATAAAAATCGTCCATGATCCGCTGTACGCCCTCCGTATCCAGAATGTCCGCCAGATCGAGTCTCCCGATATCCCCCTCCGGCGAAAGCACGGCATGCAGCTTGGCTCGAACCCGGGTTTCGCTCTCTCGAAGTGCCAGTTCAGCCTGTTTCGTCTCCGTAATATCAGACAGAACCCCTCTTATTTCTTTAATGACGCCACCTTCCCAAACCCCACGGCTGGAAACCCTGACCCAGGCAACGTCTCCTGAGGCCTTTTGAAGACGGTACTCGCTGGGATGAAAATGGCCATTCAAAACATCCTCCCATGCGGATTGAAGCGCCTTATGATCCCGGGGATCGACAAATTCAAAGAAGCTCCGCCCAATGACTGCTGACGGTTCATACCCGAATCCCCGCTTCACCGAAGGACTCACATAGGTGATGTGTCCATCCACATCCACACTGAAGATAACGTCGTTTAGGTCCTCCACGAGCGCCCGGTATTTTTCTTCGCTCTCCTTGAGGCGTTGCTCCTGCTCTGCCTTTTCTGTAATATCCTGGTGTACGCCGATACATTTTACAGGCTTTCCCGCTTCATTGAATTCAAACTCTCCATCCGATCGCATGAATCTTTGTTCACCGTCGGGCCTGATAATCCGAAATTCCATGGGACAGACCCTTTTGGCCTGAATCATCTTACCAATTTCGGACCGGACATGGTCCCGGTCCTCGGGATGAATCAGGTGTCTCGACACCTCATTGAGATTGCCTTCAAAATCCGCTTCAGAGAGCCCATGAATGGCATACATATTTTTGGACCATGTGAGCGAATCGTTTTCCAGATTCCAGATGAAACTGCCGAGGTGTGCTATTTTTTGCGATTGGTTCAACAGAATCGCGCCTTCCTTTAGCTTTTGCTCAATTTTTTGTTGATGGCCCTGGGCTTGCTCCAATTCCCGGACTCTTCTCTCCAGTTGTTCATAAGTGGGTTTTTGGCCCATGGTAAGACTCCAATCGTAAGCTGATGCGTGCCAAGATATTGACGATTTCAGTTCATGCTTCGCTGCTCTTTTGATCCAATACCTCCCGCACTTTTGTGGCCAGTCCGGTAAAGGAGAAAGGCTTTTCAATAAACTCCACTCCCCGGTCCAGGACACCATGGCGGGCCACCACATCGGCGGTGTAGCCGGACATGAACAGGCACTTGGTTTCGGGCCGCAGGACCTGAAGCCTCTCTGCCAGCTCACGTCCATTCATTTCCGGCATCACCACATCGGTCAACAGCATATGAATCTCACCGGGATGTTGTTCTGCCAGGGCCAGGGCCTCCCCGGGTTTCCGGGCCGCCAGCACCGTATACCCCTGCCGCTCCAGCACATGCTTGCAGGTCTGTAAAAGGACCTCCTCATCCTCTGCCACCAAAATGGTCTCATTCCCTCCTGGGACCGGCTTTTTAACAGCCGCCGCAGGTGTCCCGGCTGTCTTTTCTTTGTGCATGGGCAGATAGATTTTAAACGTAGTTCCCTCTCCCGGCTCACTGTACACATAGATAAATCCGCTGTTCTGCTTGACCATTCCGTACACCGTGGCCAGGCCCAGGCCGGTGCCCCGGCCCACCTCTTTGGTGGTGAAAAAGGGGTCGAAGAGGTGATCCATAACCTCAGGAGGCATCCCCTCGCCTGTATCGCTCACCATTAAAAGGACATATTTCCCGGGGGTAAATCCATTACGCGTCTGCGCATAGGATTCATCCATTGTTTTGTTGGCTGTCTCGATGGTGATCCGGCCCCCGTCCGGCAGGGCATCCCGGCTGTTGACCACCAGGTTGGTCAGGAGCTGATGGACCTGGGCCGGGTCCATGCGGACATTCCAAAGCCCCTTGCCCGGTACAAAGCGCAAATCAATGTTTTCCCCGATGATCCGGCGCAGCATATTGAGAATACCGGACACGGTATCGTTGAGATCCAGGTCCTTGGGACTGATGGTCTGTTTGCGGGCAAAGGCCAGCAGTTGCCGGACCGTGTCTGCGGCCCGGTGACTCGCCTTGAGGATCTCTTGAACATTTTGATGGACCAACCCATCCGCATCCCTCTGCATCTCAGCCAGTTCCGCATTGGCAATGATAATCCCCAGCATATTGTTGAAGTCATGGGCCACGCCCCCGGCCAAGAGGCCGATGGACTCCAGCTTCTGGGCCTGGCGCATCTGTTCCTCCAATTGCACGTGACGTTCCTCGGCCTGTTTCTGCTCTGTGATGTCCTGGCCGAACTCCACCAGCGCAAAGGACTTTCCCTGATCATCCAGTATGGGATAGCCCCGCAGAAACCAATACCGGCCGTCAGGAGATTGCCGCTCTGTGTTTTGGGGAACCCCCGTATCCCGGGCCTTCAAAACCGGACACCCGGGACAGGGGTCGATTCGTTGATCCCATATCTCGTAGCAATGCAATCCCTCGAGTTCGGCCGGGGTTTTACCTACGGATTCGGCCGCGGCCCTGTTGGCCCAGATTACCCGCAGGTCCAGATCATAATAGGCCACCATTTCGGCAGTGGCATCCAGAATAAGGTTTTTCTGAAGTTCGCTCGCCCGCAATGCCTCCTCAGCCTGTTTACGATCACTGATGTCCCGCACAAGCGCCAAAAAACCGATCACTCGGTCCTGGGTATCCCGCACCCGGATACCTGCGGTTTCACTTGGAAATATCTCTCCATTTTTACGGCGGTACTCGATTTCATAAGGTACATACTTTTCCCGCATCTGTACATTGTACCGCTGACGACCTTGCTCGATGAAATCTTCCTGTCTTGTATAGATAATCTCGGTTTTTTCCCCCAACACCTCTTCAGGCATATAACCAAACATTCGGATAAATGCGTCGTTTATCCGGGTTATGCGACGATCCCTATCCGCATAGATCAGCGCATCCGGTATGGCTTCCAGAATTTGTTCCAACTCCATCCGTGAATCCAGAAGCTCTTTCTCGGACTGTTTGCGATCCGTGATGTCCAAAGCCGCCACGATGACCGCCTGCACCTCTCCTTTTTCATCTATGATCGCCGGCTGAACATAGTACTCATTCCAGGTACCGTCCCGTTCATCCTCGCCGGAAAAGGGCGCCCCGGTCTCAAAAACCTGCCCCACCCGGCTTTTTCGGTCGGCCCGGACGCTCGGAGGTAGAAAATTCCACACATGGTGACCCAGGAGCTGATCGCGGGGGGTCTTTAACCGTTCGGCATGAACATGATTCGTGTCCAACACCCTTCCCTCCCGGTCCAGCAACACGATGGCGAGGGGCGCGGCATCAAACATGGCGCGCAGTTTTCCCTCGCTTTGGCGGAGCGCTTCCTCTTTTTCCCTTCGTTCGGTGATGTCCTGGTGATGGCCGATCATGAGGACCGCAGTACCATCCTCGTCCCGCTCCACCACCCTGGCCCGGGTGTGTATCCACCGATACGTTCCGTTTTTCATGCGGAGGCGAAACTCATTTTCATACACATCCGGCCTGGACTGTAGATACTCCTGGGCCACGCTGACGGCGTTGGGCCGGTCCTCCGGGTGAATCAGGTCAAGCCAGTTTTCAAAGTTGGCCTCAAACTCGTCCGGCGCATATCCCAGCATGGTGTAGTACCGGGGGCTGAAGGTGAGTTCATCAGTGGGGAAATGCCAGTACCAGATGCCGTCGGTGGTGGCATCCAGGGTCTGCTGCAAACGATCTTCCATTTGCTTTCGCTCTGTAATATCGGTGCTGATGCCGCAAAGCCCGATAGGCCGTCCCTGCTCATCCCTGACCACCTGCACGCGGGCGTCCAGGATCACCGCAGTTCCATCGGTCCGATAATTGGTGACTTCGCCCCGCCATACCCCGTCCTGAAGGGTCTTTTGGACGATTTCTTCCTGGGGCGGCCCGGTTGAAGGGTCCTCACCATAGACCGAAACGTGTTGCCCCAGGAGTTCTTCTCTGGATTTCCCCAGCATCCGGCATGCGGCCTCGTTCACATAGGTGATATACCCCTCAATATCGGTGACCGTCACCCGGTCTTCGATCTGATTGAGGGTCATGGAGTGCAGGCGAAGGGCCTCTTCAGCCTGTTTTCGGTCGGTAATATCCTTTCCATGGGAGACCACACCCATCACACGGCCTTGTTGGTCCCGATAGGGATGGTATTCCACCCCCATCCAGCGTTTGCCCTTATCAGGGAAATCCGCCTGGATTTCATAGGATACGGTCTCCCCATCGAGACAGCGATCCAGATGGGGCCTGATTTCCGCCTCAAACACCGCCTCGCCAAAAAAATCTGCGACCCTTTTCCCGATTATCCGGTCTTGAGGCACGCCGTAGAGTTCGGCATAAAAATCATTGACCGCCACATATCGATAGTCCTGTGACACAAAAGACATGGGCTGGGGGAGGGTATTGACAATATAAGTAAGCCGGCGGGTCCGCTCCTCCACCTCGATCTTGTACAGGGCAAAGGCCAGATCATCGGTTAGTTCTTCAAACAATTCCTGTTCCTCGGTATCCCTGGCAAATGCGGCGGGGACCGAAACCGAGAGGATGCCGTAGGTCTTCCCCCCGTGGGACAGGCAACGGGTCAGCCCGGCCCGGCCTTCATATTCCCGGGCCAGCGGGCAATCCCGGCATTCGCTCACCGGGTCTTCAATCACGACGAGCGTGTCCTGAGCCAGCGCCTGCTGCATGCAGGCGGGGAACTCGCCCTGCCGAAGCCGGTCTTCCAAGACCTCAAACCCGCCGTCAAAGCCTGAGGCTGCCGTCCTGATGACATGGCTGTCCTCGTTTAAGAGGGCGATCCAGGCGTTGTGGTAGCCCAGGGTCTCGGTCAAATTGGCACAGGCATTATCGATCAATCGTTGTGGATCGGTTTCCTTCACAATGAGCTGATTGACATTACGGATGGCCAGCAGCACCTGTTTAATATGGGCCTCGCGGGCTTCCGTCTCTCTAAGACGCACCACCAGGATTTCGCGATCGCCCATAATGGCATCAACTTGCCCTTTTCGAACCGCCTTTAGTGCTGTCTCTGCGGTCTCCAAACGGCGCTTCAGGGTCTCATAAGAGGGTTCTTTGTTTTCAGACATGAGATCTCCTCAAAACAAAAGAAAAAATTCCAAACAGATCATGTTGTTAATTTTGAATATGCATATTGTATACCATCAAAATCCATTCAATTCAAACCCGTCATGGACGAACACAAAGGGGTCAAATCTACTCTTGACTCTTATCCCCAAATATGATGCGCGAGACATGGAGGCTCCCAGCCCCTTTACCGCCCAACAGCAAAAATGACTGCGGGCCTGTACAATCCGCCTATACTATTCTCTCGTCCAAACCTCCTCTGGGTTGCCATCCAGCACTTCCGACACCTTTGAGGCAATGCCTCCAAGACAAAACCTGCCGATGGGAGTTGATAGCGCTTCTCCACACCCTTTTCTGCATACCCAGGCTTCAACTCATCTTTAAGGAAGCCCAGCCATTTTCTTCCTTGGCCTGATTAGGGATTTCTCAAAAAGATGTCAGAGTCGTTTCTTGGCAAACGCCCTGCCGGAGGGGCTTTTCAGGTATATCTCAAAATCGAGGGCTTTTTGGCGGTCTGTAAATAGAATGGCTGTTTTCACTCGCCAGGGCCTGTACTTGGAGGTGTGGGGATTATTACCTTGGTTGTGCGATGCCAGACGGGATTGGAGGTCTTCGGTGAAACCTACATAGAATCGATCTGCACTCGATTGGGACTGAAGAATGTAGGTGTAATAGAATTTCACCGTTTCTGAGTTTACACACAGGACTTCGAAGGTGAATCCTTCAACTGGCCTGCCAAGCAGCCTTCGCTTTCCGCTTCGCTCCAAGCGAAATTCGAAGAACAATTCCTTGACCTGGCGTGCCGAGCAGCCTTCGCTTTCCGCTTCGCTCCAAGCGAAATTCGAAGAACAATTCCTTGACCTGGCGTGCCGAGCCGTAGCTTGGAGCGGATGAATTATGCCAAGGATTTGGCCCGACTTCGCACTCGGTGCTTCGTCGCGGCAGCCTTCGCTTTCCGCTTCGCTCCAAGCGAAGGCTGGACGGGGCGAGAGGATTTGAACCTCCGACACCCTGCTCCCAAAGCAGGTGCGCTGCCAGACTGCGCCACGCCCCGTCTTTTCTTTCATTTTCGGCATATTAGCCATTGATCTGCATAAAATCAAGCAGATATTTGATTTGGATGGAGCATTATGGTATTTTTCCTGGTGGGATTTGCCTTTCTCACCTCAATCCATCAGACCTTAATAGGACGACTCGTGACAGGGTTATACCTGAAAAACCGCCGCGGCTTTTACTCCATAAGGATAGATCCATGACATACAAAGCATTTCATCGCCTGGTTTCCGACAATAGGTTCCTGGAACAGATCCTGGACAATCTTTCCGACGGCATCATCGCCCATGACATGTCCAGAAGGATTCTTTTTTTCAACCGGGCGGCGGAGAGGATTACCGGCTTCAAACGGGAGGAGGTCCTGGGCAGGGACTGCCATGAGGCCTTTGGCCGACCCTTTTGCGGGGGCCGCTGTTCATTTCAGGAAGACCAGGTCCACCTGCCGGAGCAGACCCATTATCCCTTGAACATCCAGACCAGGGACGGCCAATATCGGCGTCTGGAGATGACCCTCATCATGATGGAAAGTGCCAGGGACGGCTCCGCGGGAGTAATCGCGTCCTTCAGGGACGTGACCGAATTGATCGGACTCAAGATCGAGGCAGGGGGCCTAAACGGGTTTGCCGGAATCGTGGGCCATCATCCCAAAATGATCGAGATCTACCGGCAGATCCGGGACCTGGGCGGCAATGCCTATCCGGTGTGCATCACCGGGGAAACCGGGACGGGCAAGGAGTTGGTGGCCATCGCCATCCACAATGAGAGCAGACGGGGCGGACGACCCTTTGTCCCGGTCAATTGTGCCGCCCTTCCGGACGGCATCCTGGAGAGTGAGCTGTTCGGGCACGTAAAAGGGGCGTTTACCGGCGCTGTCCGGGACAAGAAGGGCCGATTTGAACTGGCGGACACCGGGACCATCTTTTTGGACGAGATCGGCGATCTGCCCAGGGCCCTGCAGGCCAAACTCCTGCGCGTGCTGCAGGAACACAAGATCGAGCCGGTGGGGGGCGAGGTCCAGAGATCAGTGGATATCCGCCTCATCAGCGCCACCAATAAAGACCTGAGACGCGAGGTGAGAAAGGGAAATTTCCGGGATGATCTCTTTTACCGGATCAACGTGGTGCCCATGCATCTTCCTCCTTTGCGGGAGCGAAAGAGCGATATCCCCCTACTGGTGGAGCACCTGTTTGAAACGTCCACGGCTGAAGGGCATGAACACTTCGGCATCTCCAAAGCGGCCCTGGATATGATGATGGCGTATTCCTGGCCGGGCAACGTGCGCGAACTTCAGAGCGCCATCCGTTTCGCCCTGGTCAAATCCAAAGGGAAAATGATCCACCCGGAGCACCTGCCCCAGGAATTGTGGGACCACCCAAAAAAATCAACGGTTCGGGCCGGCAAGCGGAAACTCAACACGGAAAGTGTGAAGGCCGCTTTGACTCAGAGCGGGGGGAACAAGGCAAAGGCCTCCAGGATATTGGGGGTGGGGCGGGCCACCTTGTACCGTTTTTTGGAGGACTTTCCCATATCCGCGTGACACCGTTCCTTAGCAAACCCAAAACCTTAGGCGCAAGGAGGTACGAAAATGCAACCCAAAGGGTTAGGCCAACGCTACTCCAATCCGTACGTCATCGGCGTTCTGCTCGGTTTGGTCTTGCTGTTTTCCTTTTACACCATGGGCAGAGGCTTGGGTTCCTCATCCACCTTTGCCAGGATCACGGCCGCCGGCGTGGAACTAATGGCGCCTGATCACGTGCAACAACACCCCTATCTGTCCAAATATCTTCAAACCGAACGGCCCATACTCATGGAATGGCTGGTGTTCCTGACCCTGGGTGCGGGCCTGGGCGGGCTTTTTTCCGCCTTTATCGCCAACCGGATTCAAGGGGAAGTGACCCGCGGACCCCACATAGCCCCCTACCCCAGGCTGTGGCTGGCCCTGGGAGGCGGAATCCTTTCTGGATTTGCCGCCAGGCTGGCCAGGGGGTGCACCAGCGGCCAGGCCTTGACCGGCGCCTCGGAGCTGGCCGTGGGGAGTTGGGTCTTCATGTTCAGTATCTTTGCAGGCGCCTATCTCACCGCCTATTTCTTCAGAAAGGAGTGGTCATAATGGGTCCTCTGTATAAGTTGGGATGGTTTGATTTCGGCTACAGTTTGCAGATGGCCCTTTTGATCGGCTTTCTGTTCGGTTTTGTGCTGGAAAGGGCCGGTTTCGGAAACGCCCGCAAACTGGTGGCCATCTTTTATTTGCGGGACTTTGCCGTCTTAAAGGTGATGTTTACGGCCATTGTGGTATGCATGATGGGCCTTTTGTATTTTTCGGTCCTGGGCTGGATTCATATGGGGGGCGTGTATATCCTGCCCACCTATATCTGGCCTCAAATCGTGGGGGGACTGATCCTGGGCGTGGGGTTTGTGATGGGGGGATACTGTCCCACCACTTCGGTGGTGGCCACGGTCTCGGGCAAGCTGGACGGACTGATCTTCCTCATCGGCATGATGCTGGGGTCGTTTATTTTTGCCGAGTTGTTTCCGGTGCTGGAAGGGTTTTACCGGGCAGGGGCCATGGGCCCGGTCCGTCTTCAAGATGTGTTAGGCATCAATTCGGGCATGATTGCCCTGCTGGTGGCGGTCATGGCCGTGGTCATCTACTGGTTGGTGGAAAAGGTGGAACAGCACTTCGGGGATCCGGAAACCCTGCCCAGGGGATCGAGACCCATCAAGCGGACAGCGGCCGCCGTACTCATTGCCCTGGGACTGATATTGGCCATCATCAACCCGGACACCCAACCCGGTATGACCAAGGCTTCGCTGTCCCAATTTGAAAAGCAGGAAGAAGAAGTGCAAAAGGCGGCCCCCAAGGAGATGGGATCAGAGTCTACCACCTTCAGGATCGTGGAAGACGAGGGATGCTGAGAGAATCTCATTCCGGGGCTTGATTGAAAGCGGTCCCCTGTATGGAGAGGGCCTTGAGCCCGGTGGAATCCAGGAGCCGGATGTGCCGGCCCTCCACCTGGATGAGCCGCTGGGCGGTCATTTTCTGGAAGATGCGGGACAGGGTCTCGGGAATGGTTCCCAGCAGGCTGGCCAGCTGGCCCTTGGAAATTTTCAGGGTCACCGAATCCGGGGTATCCTGTTCCTCTGACAGGTACATGAGGTAGGCGGCCAGACGGGCCGGGACCTCCTTCAGGGAAAGGTTCTCCACCTGCACCGTGAACTGCCGGAGCCGCATAGACAATACGGCCAGCATGTTGAGGGCCAGGGAGGGATGATTGTGGATGAGCTTCACAAATGCACTCCTGGGGAAAAACAGGACCTGGGTCTCATCAATGGCCTCTGCACTGGCCGGAAAGTCTTCGCCGCTGAAGACCGGGACCTCGCCGAACGGTTCTCCGGGCCCGAAGATGTGGAGGATCTGCTCTTTGCCGTCCAGGGAGACCTTGAAGATCTTGACCAAGCCTTCCTTCACCAGAAAAAAGCCGATTCCCGCATCTCCCTCGGAAAATATGAATTCCCCTTTGCCGAAGAAACGCTCCACCGCGATTCCGGCAATTTTTTCCACGTGATCGGGGGGGAGGCCGTTAAACAGAATAGACTTGGATATGGTTTCAAAGGTCTTTTTCATCATTACATCTCGTCTTCAAAACAAAATACCCGTATTTTCGACCCAAGTGTTGTAATTCGTACATATTTTAAAGTAGTTGTTCCGGGCACCGAACCATATTAACCGCAAAGGTCCAAAAAACGCAAAGTAATTTGCCTGAGTAAAAAAGATGAAAAAATCGTACCTTCTCAATAAATCGGGGTGACCGCTTTCTCTGGCACGATACTGGATTCCGGCCTTCGCCGGAATGACGAACAACCCAACCACCCGTCATTCCGGCGAAGGCCGGAATCCAGGAGGTTTGCCCCTGATTATTGA
>JAIPDZ010000127.1 GCA_021737425.1 Deltaproteobacteria bacterium | reverse complement strand
CAATGCTGCCATACCAATTACAAATAGCTTCTTCATTACTCTACTCCTCCTAAAAATAGTTTTTGTTTAAACCTCACTCAACATAAACTACATGATAAATATAAACTTTATCGCCCCCTTTCTTTAAATAAAATGTTTGAAAAAAAATACCAGGTTTTAATTAACACAAGCTTAACCGATTTTCTGTGTCTGGTATGTGTAACAAGTTGAGAGAAAAATGTCAAGCATTTTTCACCCATTACCCCACTATTTTCTGACCTCGGTAGTGCAAAAGGGGTGGCCTCCCACCCTTTTCCGGGCAAAGCCCCGCACCTGAACTTGACAAATGTTTTCAAAATGGTCACAATCTGCTGGAAAAAGAGGGTCCCGGCAGATACAAAACGGTGCAGACATACCCTGTTCTGACTGGAAAATCAAGGAAAAAGTGGCCTTACCCCCATCCCTAATACCTTGAGAGAAAACCGGTCGACGTTCCGGGTTATTGCCAGCCGGACCCGGCCAGAATCTAAAACAGTAACGCTGAAGGAATGGAGACAGCCTATGAAGGTGCTTGTCAGCGACCCGTTGTCAGATGTGGGCGTAGCCACATTTCAAGATACGCCTGAGATTGAAGTGGACGTCAACACCGGCCTGGACCCCCAGGCGTTAAAAGAGATCATCGGGGAATACGATGGACTGGCCATACGGAGTGCCACCCGGGTGACCGCGGAAATCCTGGACGCGGCCCATCGTTTGAAAGTGATCGGTCGTGCGGGCATCGGCCTGGACAATGTGGACATCCCTGAGGCCAGCAAACGGGGAATCGTGGTCATGAACACCCCGGAAGGAAACACCATCACCACGGCCGAACATACCATGGCCTTACTCATGGCCTTGTCCCGCAGGATCCCTCAGGCCACCGCCAGCCTAAAACAGGGGAAATGGGAAAAAAAGGCCTTGAAGGGTCAGGAACTGTTCAACAAGACCCTGGGGCTCATCGGCGTGGGACACATCGGTCGCATCGTGGCGGATCGGGCCAAGGGGATGAAGATGAAGGTCATTGCCTATGATCCTTACATCAAACCGGAGACCGTGGAAAAACTGGATTTAGAACCGGTCTCCTTTGACGCCCTTTTGGAGCGGGCCGACTACATTACCATCCACACCCCCAAAACCGAGGAGACCACCGACATGCTCAACCGGGAGGCCATGAGCCGCATGAAACCCGGCGCCATGCTCATCAACTGCGCCCGCGGGGGCATCGTCAATGAAGGCGATCTCTATGAGGCCCTCACATCCGGGCGCCTCGGCGGGGCCGCTCTCGATGTATTTGCTGCCGAGCCCCCGGGGAAAAACCCCCTGATGGAACTCCCCAACTTTATCTGCACCCCTCATCTCGGGGCCTCCACCAAGGAGGCCCAGGATAATGTGGCCAAGGACGTGGCCCAACAGATTATCGCCTATCTCCTTCACGGCACGGTCAAAAACGCGGTCAATGTCCCCAGTATCAGTACGGAGTTGATGACGGTATTAAGGCCCTATGCCACGCTCTTGGAACGAATGGGCTCTTTTCAGTCTCAATTGGCCGAGAGCGCCATTGTGGAGGCCCAGGTGCGGTACTCGGGCAGCGTCACCGACTATGATGTCACCCCCCTCACCACCGCCATGCTCAAGGGGTTGTTGACGCCCATCCTTAAACATGACGTCAACTTTGTGAATGCGCCTTATATCGCCGCTGATCGAGGCATAAAGGTGGTGGAGTCCAAAAGCAAGACCTCTGAAGACTTTGCCAGCCTGGTAAAGCTTACGGTAAAGACCCTGGAGGGGGAACATATTGTATCCGGAACAATCTTCGGGCGTGATCTGCCCAGGATTCTCCGCATTAACAATTTTTATTTGGAGGCGATTCCCGAGGGCCACAGTCTTCTGATCCATAATGAAAACACCCCCGGCGTCATCGGGCAAATCGCGTCCACCATCGGCCGGCATGGGATCAATATCAACCGTATGCAGGTGGGCGAAGAGAAAGAAAAACTGCAGAACGTAATCTTTCTGACCACCAGTGTGGCGGTGGATGACACGATCATCGAGGCACTCTCCAGTCTGGAGCACATCTTTTCAGCAAAACGGATTGAGCTGTAGGGAGGGTTCAGGTGTCGGGTGTCGGGTGTCAGGTGTCAGGTGTCAGGTGTCAGGTGTCAGGTGTCAGGGAGCGGAGGTCAGAAAGACAGGAAATCTTCCGGAGCAATGGAACCGTCAATAAGTAACCACACAAAGCCACAGAGCCCACAAAGGAAAAGCATCACCCCATTGTTCAATATTCTCCGTGTCTCTGTGTCTTCGTGTGAGTCTAACCGTAGGAGATAAGCGATGTCCGAAGAAGAAAAAGGTTTTGTGATCAAAGACAGGCGCTCTTTTGACGAAAAAGGGGGGCTGAAGGAAAACCCGGAGGAAACGGCAAAAGCGGAACCCAAGGCCTCCCAAGAACCCAAGGAAGCGCCCAAGACAGACGCCGGGAAAACCGAATCCGAGCAAGAGACCCGGCCCCCGCTTCCCGAGGTCAATTTTTCCTCTCTTATTCTGAGCCTCAGTTCCTCTTCCCTGTATCACTTAGGAGAGGTGCCGGACCCCGAGACCGGAGAGAAGAAAAAGGATTTGGCCCTGGCCAAACACGCCATCGATACCATCTCCATGCTGAAGGAAAAGACCGTAGGGAATCTCACGGAAGAAGAGCAGAGATTTATTGAGAGCGTCCTGACGGACCTTAGATGGCGCTATGTCAAGGCCAAGTAATGGCGTCAGTTCATCAGACCGTGCCCTGGTTTGCCCGGCGCCCGCCAAGCTCAACATCAGGCTCAAGATCACAGGCCGCAGGCCGGACGGGTATCACAACCTGGTCTCTGTCATGGTGCCCGTCACCCTGTATGACCGCATTGAACTGCGGCCTGCCCCCGGCTCAGGCATCTTCCTGACCTGTTGCGGTCTTGAGGTCCCTGAAGACGAGGAGAACCTGGCCGTTCAGGCAGCCAAAGCCTTCCTCTTTAGAACAGGCCTTGACAAAGGCCTTTCCATCCACCTTACCAAAAACATCCCTGTGGCTGCAGGGTTAGGGGGCGGCAGCAGCGATGCGGCCGCTGTGCTCCGGGGATTGAACCGCATGGAAGCTTCCCCCCTTGCACCGGCGGACTTGGAAGACCTGGCGCTCGAGTTGGGTGCGGACGTCCCTTTCTTCCTCCACGCGGTCCCTTGTATCGCCCGGGGGATCGGTGAACGCCTGACGCCTATTGAGACATGGCCGGATTTATGGTATGTGATTGTAATGCCGCCGGTTCAGGTCTCCACGGCCTGGGTGTACGGGCAACTGGCCTGGCCCCCACCCGAGTTAGGGACCCGAGGCATTACGGAAATTGAGTTGACAATGGTAGAATATCAGCGTATAATAAACTATTTACAGAAAGAACCGATTGAAATCATTCCCCTTTTGGAAAACGATTTGGAGCGGGTGACGCTCGCGCACGTTCCTGAAGTGGCGGATATCAAAAAGGCCCTGCTAAGAACGGGGGCCATGGGCACGCTCATGTCCGGCAGCGGACCCAGCGTGTTCGGGATATACCCGTCAGAGGAAGCGGCGAAAAGGTCAAGAAACAGGCTCGGCCGTCAGAATCTGGGGAGTGTTTTCTTGGCACAAGGCCTTGGATAAACGAGCCGGTTGTGGGGGTTGGCCCCGGATTCCCGGCGAACGCACTGGGGTGTCGTCAAGTGGTAAGACACGGGCCTTTGGAGCCCGCATTCGGAGGTTCGAATCCTCCCACCCCAGCCACAGACCTAAACGGGGATACACTTGGCACATGAAATAAAACTTTTTGGTGGAACATCCAATCCTGAGCTGGCGATCGAGGTATGTGACTATCTTGGCGTCACTCCCGGCAACATCATAGCCAAGACCTTCAGCGACGGAGAAACCCAGATTGAAATCGGCGAGAACATCAGAGGACAGGACGTGTTTGTGGTCCAGTCCACCTCCACTCCCGTCAATGACAACCTGATGCAGCTCTTGATCATCATGGACGCCCTCAAGCGGGCCTCGGCCAAACGGATTACCGCGGTGATCCCCTATTATGGGTACAGCCGCCAGGATCGGAAGGTAAAACCCAGGGTTCCCATCAGCGCCAAACTGGTCGCCGATCTGATCACCGTGGCCGGCGCCAGCCGGGTCGTCTCCATGGATCTTCATGCCGGCCAGATTCAGGGCTATTTCGATATTCCGGTGGACAATATCTACGCAGCTCCCATCTTGTTGAAATATATTGAAAACCACCTGAGAGACAACCTCGTGGTGATTTCACCGGATGCCGGCGGTGTGGAGCGGGCCCGGGCCTTTGCCAAACGCCTGAACGCCTCTTTGGCCATCATCGACAAAAGACGCGAAGCCGCCAACATCGCGGAAGCCATGAACGTGATCGGGGAGGTGGAAAACAAGACGGCCATCATACTGGACGACATGGTGGACACCGCAGGGACCCTAACCCAGGCAGCCGCAGTGCTAAAAGACCGGGGCGCCAAAAAGATCCATGCCTGCTGCACCCACCCGGTCCTCTCGGGTCCGGCCATTGACCGTATCGTGGCCTCGCCCCTTGACAGCCTGGTGGTCGCCAATACCATCCCCCTCAACGAAAAGGCCAGGCATTCCGCCAAAGAAATTGTGGTCCTCTCTGTTGCCGAACTTCTGGGGGAAACCATCAAGAGAATCCACGAGTCTCATTCTGTCAGCACCCTGTTTGTCTGACGCACTCAAATCGCCGCCGTCATGGGGGCCGTTTTTTTATGGAAGTTACTTTGTGAAAAATTTCATGTAACAAATGTTCCAGGTATCTTATGGGACATTAAACCTGAGTACTTTATTGATCAACACTGGAGGAGAAACATGAGTCAACCCACCCTTGCTGCCCACATCAGAACAGAAAAAGGAAAAGGGGCAGCCAGAAGACTGAGAAGAGCTGAAAAGATTCCCGTAATTTTTTATGGTCCCAAGACCGAACCCACGCCCTTGGCGGTGGATTACCCGGAATTGATCCGCATCATCAAGGAAGGCGGCAGTGAAAATGCCATCTTTAACTTGGAATTTGAATCGGATCAGGGGACCGAAACCCGAAAGGCCATGATCAAGGAACTCATGGTCGATCCGGTTAAAGATACCTTCCTTCACGCGGATTTTTATGAGATCTCCATGGACACGGAGATCACCGTCAACGTGGTAATCCGCCTCCGGAACACCCCTGTGGGAGTGACCAACGGGGGCGTCCTGGAACACGTTCGAAGGGAACTCCTGGTATCCTGTCTTCCGGACAAGCTGGTGGATGCATTGGAGATCGACGTGTCGGCCTTAGAGATCGGGGAAGCCATCCATATAGAGGATATCCAGCTCCCGGAAGGCATCCGAACCGAAGAGGACGGCCATCTGACCGTGGCCGTGGTCTCGGCTCCGGCAGCCGAAGAGGAAGAGGCGGAAGAAGTGGAAGAGGCCCTTGAAGGGGAAGAGGTTGAAGGAGAAACCGCTGCCTCGGAAGAGGAAGGCGCTGAAGAATCGGAAAAATAAGAATAACGGTTCACGGGTTCAAAGGTTCAGAGGTTCAAGGTTACATTCATTTTCCAGGACTCCATTTTGGAATATGTATTTACGAGAAGACGTCAATTTCGTCACGACTGATCCAATATTTGGAGCCAAATCGGCATTTACTTAGAAAAATGAGCGCTTATGGCGAGGACTTCGGCTCTTCAGCGCCTTATTCGTCGTTAACTCTGAACGTTGAACCCTGAACCTGTGAACGGTTACAAAAAAGGAGAGGGGGTGAAGCATCATAAGGAGTTGCACTTGATAGTAGGCCTCGGCAACCCTGGAGCAGAATACGAAAACACCCGGCACAACATCGGTTACAGGGCCGTGGCACTGTGGTGCCATACCTTGGGAATGCGCCTCAGCGGGCGGCGCTTTCAGTCCAAAAGCGCCTCATCCACCTTGGAGGGCCATAAGATCATCTGTATCGGCCCTCAGACCTACATGAACCGAAGCGGGGAAGCGGTCAGGGCCTGGGCAACCTATTATGGGGTGGAGACCGGAAATATCCTGGTCCTCCATGACGATCTGGATCTCCCGCTGGGAAAAATCAAGATCGTAAAGGGGGGCGGGGCCGGGGGACACAAAGGCGTTTTATCCGTTATGCATCATTTGGGAAGCACCGACTTCCCCCGGGTCAAAATCGGAATCGGACGGCCGCGGTACAACGAAGCGATCGAGGGATATGTGCTTACGTCCTTTTATTCCGATGAAGCCGAAACGGCGGAAGCCGTCATCCAAATGGCGGCCGACGCGGCTCAGTTGTGTGTTTCAGAAGGAGTTGAATCGGCAATGAATCGCATAAATTGCCAAAATCTAATTACAGAAGGAGGAGGAAAGAGATGCAGGGATTAACTATTTATGCACCCTTTATAGGGCTCCTGAGTTTGGTCATTGCATGGCTGATCTACGGCTATGTCAAGAAGCAAGACAGTGGAAACGCCTTGATGAAGGAACTCGAGGACGCCATCCATTCCGGGGCCATGGCCTTTTTGAGGAAGGAGTATTCCGTTCTGCTCGTTTTTATCGCCCTTGTCTTTATCATTTTGGGGTGGGGCATCGCCTGGAAGACGGCCATCGCCTTTGTCACCGGGGCCGCCTGTTCCATGGGGGCCGGATTTTCCGGCATGACCGCGGCCACGAGGGGCAACTCCCGAACCGCCAATGCCGCCAATAAGTCCGGTCAGGCCAAGGCCCTCAATGTTTCCTATTTTTCAGGATCGGTGATGGGCCTGGCCGTGGCAGGACTGGCCCTGTTGGGGCTCGGTTTCTGGTTCTGGGTTTACGGCGGAAATCCTGACACCGCCATATACATCAACGGATTTGCCATGGGGGCCAGTTCCATCGCCCTGTTTGCCCGTGTGGGCGGCGGTGTCTACACCAAGGCCGCGGACGTGGGCGCCGACCTGGTCGGTAAGGTGGAAGCCGGCATCCCCGAGGATGATCCCCGAAACCCCGGGGTCATTGCAGACAACGTGGGTGATAATGTGGGGGATATCGCCGGAATGGGCGCCGACATCTTCGAGTCCTTTGTGGGGTCGGTCATCGCCACCATCGCCATCGGCGCCACCATGACCATCACCCCTGAATTTCTGGCCCAATTCCCTATCCTCCAAGGGCTTGATCCGGTGGCCATCAAGCTGAAATATATGGCCATGCCCATCCTGATCGTCATGGCCGGGATGCTCAGTTCCTTTGTGGGGGTGTTCTCCATCAAGGTGTTTCAGAAAGGGGATCCTGCAGGGGCCCTCCGGTACACCACCTTTGTGGCGGCCATCATCTTCATCATCCTGACCTACATTGTCACCAAGTCCCTCGGTATGCCCGTCGGGGCCTTCTGGGCCGTATTCTCAGGGCTTCTGTGCGGAATCGCCATCGGGCTGCTGGCGGAGTATTACACCTCCGGACCGCCGGTCAAACGGATCGCCAAACAATCCGAAACCGGTGCGGCCACCCTCATCATTGCCGGGCTGGCCGTGGGCATGCAGTCCACCTGGATGCCTATCATGGGCATCTGCGTGGCCACCTTTGTCGGTTTTCAAACTGCCGGCATTTACGGCATCGGCCTTTCGGCCGTGGGCATGCTGGCCACGGTGGGCGCCACCATGACCGTGGACGCCTATGGTCCTATTGCCGATAACGCGGGCGGCATCTCGGAAATGGCGGCCCTGGGTCCTGAAACCCGGAAAATTACGGACAGCTTAGATGCGCTGGGCAACACCACCGCCGCCATCGGCAAGGGGTTTGCCATCGGTTCGGCCGCCCTTACCGCACTGGCCCTCTTTGTGGCCTATACCCAGGCGGCAGGGCTGGAGATGATCCGCATCGACAACCCCATGGTCGTCATCGGCGTGCTTATCGGCGCCATGATCCCCATGGTGTGCGCGGCCCTCACCATGACCTCGGTGGGCAAGGCCGCCTTCAGCATCGTGGAAGAGATCCGGCGCCAGTTCAGGGACATCCCCGGGCTGCTGGAAGGAAAAGAGGGGGCCAAGCCCGATCCGGCCACCTGCGTGTCCATTGCCACCAACGCGGCGCTTAAAGAGATGGTTGCGCCGGGGCTTATCGCAGTTCTGGCCCCGGTAGCCGTAGGCTTTCTCCTGGGAAGCGAGACCCTGGGCGGCATGCTCCTGGGCGCCACGGTCATGGGCGTGTTTCTGGCCCTGTACATGGCCAACAGCGGCGGTGCATGGGATAATGCCAAGAAATGGATCGAGGAAGGGAACCTGGGCGGAAAGGGGTCCGACAACCACAAGGCCGCCGTAGTGGGCGACACCGTGGGCGACCCGTTTAAAGACACCTCCGGCCCGGCCATGAACATCCTGATCAAGCTGATGAGCGTGGTCTCTCTCGTCATCGCACCGATCGTGCCGGCCATCGGCTTTCTCCTGGGCGGGTAAAGCGGTTCACCGAGACTCACGGTACAAGGCCCGACAATCCGGGCCTTGGGCCGTGAACATAAGCAATAGGGGATTCCCCCTGTTTCACAACAACGAAATGTTGGGTTGCCTACCCCGGCATTTCGTTGTTTCAGCAGACCGGTATTTTGGACCGGTGATGAGAAACTTCACAGTCCGAAGTTCTTGCAACGTGTTGATATCATTAGATGCAAAGATTCCGTGACGTCATTCCGGCGAAGGCCGGAATCCAGTCTTGTTTCAATAGGTTGCATATCCTGGATGCCGGATCAAGTCCGGCATGACGAGAGAACTTTGGACTCTCAAGATGAGGAACCCATTACAGGAAAATAGATGCATAAAACCACTTTCAGAGTTTCCGAGATGTCAGTTAGGGGGGTTCGATGTTTGCTATAGGTGATTTGGCGGTTTACCCCGCCCACGGCGTCGGTGTCATCGAAAAGATAGAAGCACAGGAAGTTTCCGGGTGCAAACAGGAATTTTATGTCATGCGGATACTGGAAAACGACATGATCATCATGATCCCCACAAGCAATGTAAACAACGTGGGATTGAGGGACATCATCGGGAAGGCGGAGCTTCCCAGGCTGTACTCCATTTTGAAAAAGAGAGATGTGACCCTTGACAGTCAGACCTGGAATCGCCGCTACCGGGAATACATGGATAAGATCAAGACAGGGTCCGTGTTCGAAGTGGCTGAAGTCTACCGGGATCTGTTGATGCTCCGTCATGACAAAGACCTATCCTTTGGGGAGAGAAAAATGCTGGATACCGCCAGGGCCCTGCTGGTAAAAGAGATCTCCCTTGCCAAGAAAATCGGCGAATCCCAGGTGGAAAAGGACCTGGATAAGCTTTTTGACTCCCCGGAATTAACCCAGGCTCAGGCCATGTAGCCCCGGAAGGATGACCGGGGCGCCACGGTCCATGAGTAGGGGGCGCAGTCTCGTCTGCCCCCGTAGGGGTTACCCCCTGAGGGACCAAAATCCGGTATCCTGAATTTCCCCTGCCCTGAATTTGCAGAATTCCATGTTTCGATCCTTCAGACGTGACACATGAATCCCCCAGGCAGTTTTCCCTGGTAACTTCCGAAGCGGGCCGGGACGTACGGCTGGACCTTTTTTTATCCGGTCATCCCTCCATAGGCCTGACCCGTTCGCGCATACAGTCCCTCATCTCCCAGGGGAATGTCAGGGTCAACGGGCGTCTCTCAAAGCCGAGCCACAAATTACGGCCCGGGGACCGGGTCTTTCTTCACATTCCTCCCCCCGAGCCTCTCCTGATTGAGCCGGAAACGGTCCCCTTCGACATCCTTTCCGAAGACGAGGCCATCATTGTCCTGTCAAAACCCCCCGGGGTGGTGGTTCACCCGGCCCCCGGACATTCATCGGGCACATTGGTTCACGGCCTTCTGGCCCATGCCAAGGACCTTTCCGGGATCGGCGGGGTCCTCAGGCCCGGCATTGTCCACCGGCTGGACAAGGATACCTCGGGGCTTATGGTGGCCGCCAAGCATGACGCCGCTCACACCCATCTGGCCCGGCAATTTAAACAGGGAGAGGTGAAAAAGGAGTATTTGGCCCTGGTCCACGGACCCGTGCAGGGGGAGAGGGGGGAAATTGATCTCCCCATTGCCCGGCACCCGCAAAGACGAAAAGAGATGGCGGTGGTGGGGCACGGCAGACGGGCGCTGACCTTATGGCACAAAATCGAGGAATTCAAGCCCGGCATCTCTCTCCTTTCCATCACCCTCAGAACCGGACGAACCCATCAGATCCGCGTTCACCTCTCCCACATGGGTCACCCGGTGGTGGGGGATCCGGTCTATGGATACGGCCGCAGGGGATTACAGAAAAGGATGGGAAAAGGCGCGGAATCACTGATCCCCCTTATACGCAGGCAACTGTTGCACGCCCGGCGACTGGGGTTTATGCATCCGGTTTCAAACCAATATGTGGAATATGAGGCCCCCCTGCCCGAAGATATGGCGGCGGTCCTGGAGGCCCTGAGATCTCTGGATTGAGTCCATCGTAAGTTTCAGCGTTCAGGAGTGACAGGGAGCCGGAAACAAGGGAAAACCCCTTATATTGTGCGAATTCATCTGCACAACGGGTAGACCTGCGACCAAGACCCTCGCGCTTTCGTTCGCTATCTGATAACAGAATCTCGCAGGGTTCGCTGCCAATCTACTCCGCCTGAACGCGTTATACTGAAACCCGAAACCTGAACACTGAAACCTGTAAACAGGTACAGTCCATCTTCGGCCCTGGAGTTTTCGATTTCTTTTAAGACGCTACCCACACACCGGGCAGTTGTGCCGGCATTCGTAACACAGAAGATGGGAGTTATGACACCAGTAAACCGTGGAGATGCTTCTGCCGCAGCCCAGGCATACCACTGGTTCGATGGCGCGGGTCAACGGGTTGTAGGTAAGCGGAAGGCTCGTCTTTTGCTTCCCGGCGGTCACCCGGTACAGCACACGTACGGTGGGCATTCTGATGAACATGGCGGCACAGGGCTGCACCTTGATGGTGATGCTGTATTTCTTAAATAAATCCTCCTTTTTGCGGGTAAGCTCATCGGGCAGAAGTCCGATTTTTTCCCGCCGCTCATCCACAACCTCCTGCGACAGCCCGGGCCGTTTCAAGCCTTTTTCCATCTCCTCTTTGAGGGCGCCGTAATACTCCTCCAAATTGGCCACGTCTCTTTTAAAGCGCCTACCCATGCTCTCCCTGAACGGCCGGATCTCCGCTTCCAGCATTGCGCTGGTTTGGGCCTTGATTTCCGCAAGGATTCTGTTCATTCGCCCGGGGTCCCATGTGAACGGAAACGAGTCCAAATAACGCCTTTCCATACCGGCCAGATCGAGGTTTTCCCCGGACACAAACGCCCCGGTATCGTAATTGAACCACAGGGTGATGAGGCCCTCCTTCTGTTCATCGCTCTGGGCCAGATACCGGCAATGGATGAGGAGATAGCTCGTCTTCGCTTTTGCTGCGGATTCCACCTGGCCCACTGCTTTGGGGAACCGGATATGTTCCCGGATCAACCGGTCAAAGCCCTGGCTCTTGAGATAGTCGAACGACAACTCGCACCCCGCCACCGGGACCTGGGCACAGGCCATATCCACCATTTTTTCCAGTAACGGAGACCCGAAGGAGAGGGCATACCCGTTTTCCGTATCAGAAGGGGATGCGTCCTGATCCACTCGCAGATACTCAGGGGCATCCAGCAGCCCGGACAAC
>JAIPDZ010000126.1 GCA_021737425.1 Deltaproteobacteria bacterium | reverse complement strand
GTCGAAGTCCCTGGATGTACAAAAAGCTGCGACGCTTTCGAGCCGGTATTGAATCAGGTATTTCCTGGTTGAAACGCTGTTTTGGTTTGTGGCGATGTACTTGGAAATCGTTTCGGTCATTCAAAAGTTATGTCTGGGCTTCAATCGTTTCCGCGAACCTCCTAACGCTGGCCAGGAGTCCAAAATTAGCAACTTAGCAGAATCACAGCGAATACAGAACTTGAGGCTTAAATAAAAGGGATGAGTGTGTCAAATTACCCCTAAATAGGCCCAGAGCCATCCCGAAACAACCGGAAACCGGCTTTTTTAGGGCCATTTTCCAGCCCTGTCACCCGTGCGCGATCTGCAAGTCCCGCAAAAAAGCCGATTTATGGATGGACACTAGATTAAGAAAAGGCGCCTATTTTGGCCGCGAAAAATACGGTTTGCGGGCCCCCGCACTTCTTGGTAAATTGATCAAAGAACCGGCTTATGTTTGAGTCGCTGTTTTCACGTATGGCTCTGGCAGTTTTCTTGCTGCCGGTACGAATTTCGGCTGATCTGCTTATGCACGTATCCTTGAATATTGGAAAATTTAATGATAATGCAAGTATGGTTGATTTTGCACGTTACAAGTTCTGACAGTAAATGATTCCATAGCATTATTGTTTATTGCCGCAAATAAAATCTAATCCACCATTGACAAGGTCCATTTTTTTTGCTAACAGTACTATACAAATGTTTAGTGCAAATGACCTAACGCCCAGACAAACAGAAGTTCTGGAATTTCTTCATGAATTCCAGCGTACGGAGAAAATTGCGCCTACATATAGGGAAATTGGCGATCACTTCGGGTTTAAAAGTACGAAAGCGGCGGCAGATCACGTATATGCTTTAGAAAAAAAGGGATATTTGAGGCGCCACAGCGGACGATCTCGGGGGATAGAACTGCTGCCTGCCATAAGTTCGAATGATACCAATGCTGTTGGCGTCCCCGTCTTGGGGGATATACCTGCTGGATATCCAGAACAAAGAGTCGAACAAAAAAATGGGACAATTACCGTCGATCCGATGATACTTGGCGGCAGTGTCAGACACCGTTTATTTGCATTGCAGGTTAAGGGAGATTCCATGGAAGGACGTGGAATTCAACAAGGGGATTGGGTGATTGTGGATGCTGACCTTAGTCCCGGTGAAAATGACGTCGTGGTAGCCCTAATAGATGGGAAAAATACGCTCAAAACCCTAGCCCAGAAAGACGGATTTTTTTTTCTAAAGGCGGAAAATCCCGATTACGACGAGTGGCTTCCTCTTGAAGAACTCATAATTCAGGGTGTTGCCAAGGCCATTTTGAAGCGCATATCATGACAACTGCAACAAAAATGTCTGCTCTTGTGCAAGCGCACTGCTCACCTCCGGCAGGAATGATTTTCTATGATTCTCTCGAATCCATTCGCAATGATATTAGACTGATTGGGTATTGGTCTGTCATTGAGCGGGCATGGAGTGAAATAAAGCTTAACGGTGTACTTTTTATAGATGGCCGTCCAGTCCTCTATCTAAAGGAGCACAGCCGTCCATTCGCTTCAACCGAACGAATGCGTTTACAGAAGCTCTTCTGGAATCAAGGTGTCGCCAACATCCTAGTTTTGGCAGATCCTAAAACCGTTTATATTTATTCAGGCCTTGATACACCACCACGCGATGAATCCGATATTGTGGATAGAAAAAAGGGGCTTGTCGAAGTATTTAAACTGGTCGATTATGCCCAGCGGATACAGTCTTTGTTTCACGATCTAGCGACAGGTCATTACTACGAGGCCCGTCAGGATTATTTCGACCCCGAACAGGCCGTGGATTCGTGGCTTTTGAATAACCTGCGTGCTCTTCGCAGTGCCCTTACAGAAGGTGATGAGGGTCTCCATATCAAAGATGCCCATGCGTTTATCGGACGTGTTCTCTTTCTGTGCTATCTTCTGGATCGGGAGATCATTTCTGTTGGGAATGCGAATCGAGACCATACTGGCACGATGCTGCTCGCCTCACTTTTGGAACAACGCTCCCATCAAGAACGGGTCGACTATCTTTATGGTCTTTTCAATGACTTAAAGGTTCGTTTTAACGGCAACATGTTCGACCAGGATCTTCATGCTGAAAAGAAATTAATCCGCCCAACTCATCTAAAAAAGTTAACTCTTTTCCTTGGTGGCCACAGTGTGAAAAGCGGGCAGCGCACACTGGGCTTTTGGGCATATGATTTTAAGATGATCCCCATTGAAACCATCAGTGCGATTTATCAAGACTTTTTGGGTGCTGAAGACGAGAAAAAGCAGCGGAAACGAGGGGCTTTTTATACACCCAGGTTTTTGGTAGAGATGGTTGTCGATACAGCGATAAGGGACGAGAGAAACGCCTTTGGTTGGTCCTATTTAGACCCTGCATGTGGATCAGGCATTTTTCTGGTAACGCTATTCAATCGCCTAGCCAACTTTTGGCTACATACCCAGCCGAGTCGTGTACACTACACCACCAAAGCCAAAGCACTTCAAGGAATACTTAGATCTCAGATTCGAGGCGTTGACGTTGAGGAGACCGCCTGCAGGATATCCTGTTTCAGTCTCTACTTGGCTTACTTGGATTTTTTCAATCCGCCTGATCTCAAGAATTATGTGGAAAGAACCGGAAGCCCGCTTCCCAAACTCTTGGACTACGGTAAAGAACATGACCGACCAACTGCCGATATACCCGTAATTCACAATGCCAATTTCTTGGCTGAAGACATCTTTTCTACGGAAAGCTTCGACTGCATTGTTGGCAATCCACCGTGGGAAGGACGTCAAAGAAAGCAGATTGCCCAGAGATTTCTAGAAAATGCGCCTAATCTCCTCAAGAAAGACGGGACCGGATGCCTCCTTCTACCCACAAAAATCCTTCAGAATCAAACGGACACTTTCCAGGGTGAATGGCTCCGACAGGTGACTCTCGATCGGGTCATTCAGTTGGCGGATTACAGATTCTTGCTTTTCCATAATGCCTTGTGCCCCGCGATCATTGCACGTTTCACAAACAAACCGCCGCGAGTGGATCAACATCAGATAGAATTCAATGCTCCGAAATTTAACCGGAACGGACTTCGGAAAGGAGTCATCATTGTCGCTCCATCGGCTAGCACTTGGATATCCCTTGCGAGTCTTCTTGAGGCTACCAAAAAGAAAGCCGCGCCTGTTGTGTGGAAGCGTCGGCTTTGGGGGACCCAACGAGATCAGAAACTCCTGGACTTATTACAGTCGCTGCCCCCACTTTCCGATATAGCCGGCACACCGAACGAAGGCAAACGGTGGATTAAAGGGCAGGGTTTTCAGCCAAATACTTCAGGAAAAAGCAAGAATCCGAAATCTGCATGGTGGAATAAATCTGATCTCTATATCGCAGCAAATGCTTCATGTTGGGATTCAAGTTGCTTAATTATACAACAGGAGGATTGCGAAGAAGTTGGTAACCGTTTTCCAAGTTTACACCGTCCCAGAAACAGGAGAATATACCAAGGACCTTTGGTCTTGGTGAGTCAGGGTTTCGGAAAGGTGGCCTTTTGCGACTTCGATGTACTTTTTCAGCACAGCCTCCAGTCTATCTCAGGCCCGCCAGAAGATACCAATCTTTTTAAGTTTCTTGCAGCGTATTTACGATCCGATTTGGCGAAATACTTCTTGTTTCATACAGCGTCGAATTGGGGCAGCGAAAGGGATAAAGTCCATCTTTTTGAAATGTTGCGAGTGCCGTTTCCCTTGCCCGGTGATAGCTTTATTTCCCCAAACGCTGAAGAAATCATAACAAAAGTAGTGGAAAAATTAGATCGTCTTCATGCAGAGTTGCAGGAGACACGAAGCCGACTAAAAAGCAACTCAAGACGACGTAGGTTTTTTGATGAATTTGATGACAATGATAAGTCTTTTCCGAAACAGTGGCGTAAAGAACGAAACATCAGGATCAATGCACTACAACGAGAATTGGAGCCATTGATCTATGACTATTTCGGGCTGACCAAACAGGAAATTATTCTGATACAGGATACGATTCGTATCTTTGAACCAAGTGCTACCCCCACAACCTGGAATACAGGGTTAACCGCGACCCTGGACCCCGTTGAGAAAGCAACTGTTCCACCGTATAATGACCATGGCTTAAAAGCGTATGCAGACACTTTGACCAGTACATTGAACTATTGGGCTGATTCGGAAGGTTCAGTCCATCGCGTTTGGGCGGAAGGAGGCACTGATAACGAGACAGGCCTTGCCATGGTAACGGTACATCTTTCAGATGTCGATATGGCATTCAAGGAAATCATTCTGCCTGAAGACCTGACCAATATACTGAAAGAACTCCACATGCAGGCTTCAAGAAAAAGAGGGCCTTTGATCTACGAACGGGATATCCTCCATTTTGATAGAACTCGGATGTATATAGTTCGTCCCAACTTACTTTTGAACTGGACCCAAACGATGGCTCTCAATGATGCGGCCAGAATATACGGTGAAATTACTTTATCTAAAGAGGGTTCTTGATTTTGGCAAAAGAGGCTGGAGTATTCAGAAAGCTTTTTCCACAGAAAAATATCCCGATTATTCTTCGCGCCGTTCTAAAGGCAGGCAGAACTTTAGAAAAGCAAACACCGACAGAGTGGGAAAATTCCCTCACAAGGCGTCTTCATTCCAGATTAATTCGGATTTATCCATTTCGAGATGGACCCCTCAGCATTCAGTTGCAACCTGAGATACCGTCCTTACATCAGGACGAAGAGCTCCTCTCTGGCCAAATCGATCTCCTTGTGCCGTCTAATTTGGGATATCAAATCTATTTTGCCATTGAAGCAAAAAGACTGCGATATATTTCTCCTAATGGTAAATTTATTCCAGGAAACAGTAATTACGTGAATGATGGAATGATGCGCTTTATTTCTGGTCAATATGCGCCCCTAGTACAGACTGGGGCAATGTTGGGATATGTTTTTGACGGGCATATTGCAGCCGCTCGTAACGGCATAAATGGATACATTCAAATCAAAGCGAACGAACTGAAAATTGGACCCCCTAAGAAGCTCACTAACTCGACTATATTAATCGACAATGCAAT
The DNA here is from genome assembly GCA_021737425.1 of Deltaproteobacteria bacterium. Lineage (GTDB taxonomy): Bacteria > Desulfobacterota > DSM-4660 > Desulfatiglandales > Desulfatiglandaceae > JAIPDZ01. The sequence continues at coordinate 6,684 of JAIPDZ010000126.1, read as the reverse complement.
TGATAAAACACACCATGACATGGAAGATCGCCTATTTATCATTTATCATGTTTTCCTCTCCGTATAGCTCTGTTAGAACAAGGATGCACTCATCCAATTTCCACAAGATTTAACAAGTATTATCCAAAGCTTGAGAATTTAATACCTGAAAAACTTTTGAATACCTATGTAGGATTTCGTGGGGATCATTTTGAATTGACGTCACGATCGCTGAAAAATTGTTCTGGCAGTGTTGGCTTTTTCAATATTGCAATCCAGGTTTCTGAGTTCCGCGGCGACTGATAACAGGAATCTCAAGCATTATTGCCAGGTTGTGATAACCCGACAAAAGCAAAAAGATCCAACCTCACATCAAAGACCTTTTGATATGTTCAATTCAGATGGGTGGCAGGAACCCTGCAAATTTTTTCAACGCCTGTCACGGTATTGAATCAGGTTCAGGGCCATCATGGTGGACACCACTTCATTTTCTTGATTCACCATTTCGCAATAGGAGAACAACACGCCCCGATCCGGTTTGCTGGTGGAGGGTTTCACCTTATGGACGGTGACCCGTAATGTCAGGCTGTCACCGGGCCGGACCGGTTGGAGCCAGCGGAGTTCATCTACTCCGGGACTCCCCAGGCTGGCTTTTCCCGCCAGGTAGTTTTCAACAAACAGCCGCATGAACAGACTGGAGGTATGCCAGCCACTGGCGATCAATCCGCCGTAGACTGTTTCTTTGGCCCTGACCGGGTCGGTGTGGAAAACTTGAGGGTCAAATTTCCGGCCGAATTCCATAATGTCGGTTTCGGTGATGGGGATGGGTCCAAACTCGTGAATATCCCCTTCCACGTAGTCTTCCAGATACCGATCTTCCCGTGAGGTGGTGAACGTGGTTTTGGTCATTTTTCCATCTCTTCCTTTACTGCGAGTCCGATTTCTTCCAATGTATACGGTTTTTTGATGAACCTTCCTGCCCCTGCTTGCTGGGCCATATGTACTTCCCGGGTCTCGGCATACCCGTTGGCAAGGATGGCCTTCTGATGGGGCCGGATCCGGATGATGGCTGCATAGGTCTCTTGGCCGTTGATCCCCTTGGGCATGACCATATCCAGGACAATCAGGTCTACGGGGTGTTTTTTCACATAAGCGATGGCTGCCTCTCCGCTTGAAACCGATTCAGCCCTGTACCCCAGTTTCACCAGCATGCTGCAGGCGATTTCTCGTTGCGTTTCCTCGTCATCCACCACCAGTATCCGCTCTCCACGGCCCATATAATCTTCCATAACAGGGCTCTCCTGTTTTTCAAGAGGCCGCTCCTCTCTGCTCACAGGAAAATAAAGTTCAAATACGGTTCCGTTCGGGTCGCTTTTTACGTCGATATAGCCTTCATGCCCCTGTATCATATTCCATACAATGGCCAGCCCAAGGCCTGTACCGCTTCTCCCTACAACTTTCTTGGTATAAAAGGGTTCAAATATCCTATCCAGGTCCTGGGGACCTATGCCCGATCCGGTGTCTGCGACCTGAAGGAGTACGTATTCCCCCGGGCGGACGTCCTCATATCCCTTCAAGGGTTCATGGAGATTCCTGTTCAGGGTGGAAAGGGTGACGGTGCCACTTTGTTCAATGGCCTCTGCCGCGTTGAGCATGAGATTCATCAGGGCCTTTTTGATGTGTACCGGGGAACCGCTTATGTTCAACAGGTGAGGGTCCAGTTTTGTTTGGAAATGGACAAGCGGATAGCCCCTTACCAGTTTCTGATGTTCAAGAGAGCCCATGTATTCGTGGACCATGGCATTGAGATTCAGGATTTCTTTTCCGGTGGCCACCCCCCTGGCAATGGTCAGCAGATCCGTCACCACTTCAGCCGCCCGCATGCCTGAATCCTGGATGGTCATTAGGGGTTTTCTGAGCGGGCTTTCTTCGGGCAGCTCCATCAGAAGCAATTCAGGGTAGCTGACAATACCTGAAAGAATATTGTTCAGATCGTGGGCAATCCCTCCGGCCATGAGTCCCAGGGATTCCATTTTCTTGGCCCTCAACAGGTTTTCTTCACTTTTGCGCAGCGCCTCCTCGGCCTCGATGCGCCGTTGCATGTCTTCTTTGAGTTTGTCATTCAGGTGTTTCAGCTTGTCGGTCTTGTCCTCCAGCTTTTCCATCATCCGGTCAAATTCCAGGGCCAGTGCGCCGATTTCATCCCCCTGTTTCATAGAGAGACGTGCTGACAGATCGCCGGTTCTCCCGATGGACAAGACATGATTTTTCAATTTTACGATCGGCTTTAAAAGGGTTTGTCGGAGAACGAAGAGCATCATGACGAGAACCAGAAGCATGGAGCCCAAACCCGTCATCAAGGCGTACCGGGTGGTGTCATACCCCTTCGTAGAAATGGTCCTGGGGACCGTAGCGGTGATTCCAAAAGATGGGTTGCCTGTAATATCCGGAAGAGTCGTGCTGACCAGTAAACGCGAATCTCCTGGGTATTGGATCCGATAGGTCTCGTCCTCCGCCCCTGTGCCGGTCTCTTTCTTGCGTTCATGGGACGGGTTTGATCGGGCCGGGTGAATTGAAAAGATGACTTTGGCCTGATCCACAAGGGTATTGATCAAATCATGATCAAGGAACCGGCCCATGATCAGGGTCCCTCGGATAGGACCCTTGTCTTCACTTGTCAGTATGGGCCGGGCCACCACCAGCATGGGCCCCTTCTCAGTATCCATGATGCCTGATCCGGGGGCAGGGAGTCGGTTTTGAAGACTCCGCTGAAGGGTGGGGAGGTTCAGTTGTACGGGGGGTTCCCTTTCCAGGCCATAAATCTTACCCCAAACAACCTCGCCGCTTGTATTGAGGTAGTAGATGAGGTTGATAGCATTGTCCGCAAAGGTACCTAATACTAAATTGGATTGAATGTAATCAGGGGACCGGGAGAGCATAAACTTGTAAGTGTCGTCCCATGAAGCCCAGTCCCAGCAGAAGTGGTCGAGATGATGAATCTCTCTTTGTATGGCTTCAACCGCCCGCTGCAGATCCTTGGTGGCTTCGGAGGCTTCCAGCTCTATGAAGCTGGGGAGCACCACATATTGTTGAACCGTATAATGTGCTATGCCGTAAATTAAAAAAAGGCTTAAAAAGATGAGCCCCGCTTTTGCTTTCAGAGACATTAATTTTTCCGCTTTTTTGAGGGGTCGTCGACCGGTCTTTCAATCGCTTTAATCTTTGGAATGTAATGGGCCGGTATAAGAGAGGCCTTGCCCCGGGTCAGGATATGGATGCGCGCCGCTTCATCCACTTCTTCGGCCATGTTCAGGGCCGCTTCAAAATCCTTTCCCACGGTGACCAGGCCGTGGTTCTGCAAGAGGAGGGCGTGGGTGAACGGGGTGGAGAGGCTTTCGGCTGCGGCTTTTCCCAGGTCCCGGGACCCGGGTATCATGAAGGGGAGCATGGGGACGGGGTGGGCATGGTAGACAAATCCGGGGGTGAGCGGGGGGAGGGCATCCGGCCCGGGGTGGAGCAGGGTGGAGGCGGCGATGATATGGGCGCCGTGCAGGTGAAACACCACGTTGATCTCGGGCCGTTTTTTTAAGATGCTCAGATGCATGCCCATCTCCTTGGTGGGGGAGGCGCCATCCATAAGCTTTCCGTCCCTATCCACCACACAGATGGAAGCAGGTTCCACCGTGCGCAGGGAAACGCCGGACGGGGTGCATAAAATACGGTCTTCATGCCGAGCCGTTATATTTCCGCCCGTGCCGGTGACCAGGTGTCTCTCATAAAGGAGATGGCAAAAAAGGCATAATTCTTCTTTCAGTTTATGTAATGAGTTCATTTGAAAATGCTCAGCGAGCCCTGTTAAACGCCGCTTTGCGGCCCTCCTATGGAGGGTTTAACAAGGCGAGCGAAATAAAAAATGGTAAAAACTCCTTACATTTGGGAGATTCCCTGAAGATGGAGATCTTGGACCATAAGGTGATTGGGCATAATAGGGGGAGTAGCGGATTAGTTCAAGGGGTTTTCTATTGACCCTGTCCGATACCGTATGGGATAAGTGTTTTGAGCATTTGGAAAGAGACCCCCTTTTGAAGCCTCTTGGGGCCCCTGTTGATCCGGATCCAGGATCAAAGGGCCGTGAAAACCCCAACCCCTGTGGACCCGATTAAAAACGGTTCACCGGGCAAACCACACCAAGGAGATCTTTTGCAGAATCATGTGAAGTCAGATACGTCCTCAACCATCATTGCCACCATCGCCAATCAGGAAGATGCCTCTCAGACGGTGGACATTGTCTACCTTCAGGAGCAGAGCGCATTTGTCAGTTCAGGCATTGCCCACCATTTCCAGGAAAAGGAGATTTTCATCCCGGCCCATCTCGTGGTGTCCGATCTCCAGTTGATGGGCACCATTGTGGCGGAAATCCTGGAAAAGCTGTCCAGGGCCAGGGACAGGGACAGCACGTTCACCTACGCCTCCAGGATCGAGGTTATGGGAACGGCGTATACGCTGGAACCCTATGGGGATTACATGAAACTTTCCAGGGCGGACGGATGATTCCCCAGATGGCGTGTTGAAACGATGGAGTCCGGAAACCATGGATGAAGAACGGATCTTCTTTGATGCCCAAGGCGTAAAAATCGAGGGCCGCTTGGGGGGAGACTGTGCACGCGGGGCCGTGGTCATCACCCATCCCCACCCCCTTTACGGCGGAGATATGGACAACCCGGTGGTGGAGTCTGTGGCCAGGGCCTATGCTGAAAAAGGGATGGCCACGCTCCGCTTTAATTTCAGAGGCGTGGGCCGCAGCCAGGGCCGGTACGATGAAGGGATGGGGGAGCAGGAAGACGTGACAGGGGCCGTGGCCCATGTGCGGGAATTGGGGGCCGGGTCCGTGGATCTGGCCGGGTATTCCTTCGGGGCCTGGGTCAATGCCAGGGCCTTGAGCTCCCTCAGAGGGGTGGACCGGATGATCATGGTCTCGCCGCCCGTGGATTTCATGGACTTCTCTTTCCTCCATCATACGCCCGGGCTCCGGCTGGTGATTGCAGGGGATCAGGATGATTTCGGACCGGCCCACAGGATCAAGGAATTGCTCCCCCTTTGGAACCCGGAATGTGATTTTGAGATCATCCCCGGGGCGGATCATTTCTACGGGGGAAAGGCCCATGTCCTGGAGGGAGTGATAGGGGCCTTCCTAAACAGGGACAGCGCCCACAAGGACTAAGGGCTGGTCAGGCAGGGGAGCGCGGAGCATGGATCGAATCGTTCGTCTCAAAAATCCGGTTCAACCTTATGCTTGGGGCTCCAGGACCGCCATTCAGACCCTTCTGGGTCAGCCCGTCCCTTCCGACACCCCTGCGGCGGAATTGTGGCTGGGGGCCCATCCTCAGGCACCTTCTGAGGTGTTGATAAAAGGGGCGTGGATCCCTCTGGACCGGGTCATCGAAGACGATCCGGTCTCTATCCTGGGCAGGGGGGTGGTGGAGACCTACGGCAACAGGCTCCCTTTTCTGTTAAAGGTCCTGGCCGCTGAACGCCCCTTGTCCATCCAGGTGCATCCCCATTCCCGGCAGGCCCGTGAGGGGTTTGACAGGGAGAACCGGCTGGGGATCCCTTTACATGCACCGGAACGAAACTACAAAGACCCCTGGCACAAGCCTGAATGCCTGTGCGCCCTGACCCGGTTTGAGGCCCTCAAGGGATTCAGACCCATCGAGGAGATCGCGGATTTCATGGACCGCCTTCCCCTATCCCCCCTCTCAGATGCCCTGGAGGCCTTGGTCCAAAGACCGGACCCTTCCGGTCTGAAGCGGTTCTTTTCCATGCTCATGGGCATGGGGTCCGAGAAGAGCGCAGCGGTGGCCGATGCGGCGGTGCGGTATGCGGCGGCTGAAGTCACAAAGAGGCCAGAGGCGTATTGGGTCGCGGAGTTGGCCCGGGAATACCCCAAAGATGTGGGTGTGCTGGCGCCGCTCATGTTTAATCTGATTGAACTGGAACCGGGGGAAGCCATCTATATCCCGCCAGGGGAACTGCACGCCTATCTTCACGGCGTGGGGGTGGAGGTCATGGCCTCCTCGGATAATGTGCTCAGGGGCGGTCTCACTCCCAAGCACGTGGATGTAGGGGAACTGCTCAAGGTGATTGATTTTGCGCCTGTCCCGGTTCAACCGGTGGACATATGGAAAGGGCGTTCAGGAGAACGGGCCTACCGTACCCCGGCCGCAGAGTTCAGGCTCTCCAGGCTGTCCATAGCCCCGGACATGCCCTTTGCCGGTTACGAGAACCGCAATGTGGAGATCCTTTTGTGTATGGAGGGGGGGGCCACCCTCACGGATGTGGCCCGCTCTGAGTCCGTTTTCATACAAAAGGGGACCTCGGTGCTGGTGCCGTCCTCGGTCCCCCGGTACGAAATTCAAGGGAGCGCCGCGCTCTACAAAGCGACGGTGTGAAAATTATTGGCCGTTTTCCACGAAGCTGAAGCCCCGTTCAATGGCCTGCTGATTGGATGGGAAGAACTTGTCTTTTCCCTTGAGGGCGGCCTTCATCCCCTCGATGGTGTCTTCCATGGACAACAGCCCGCTTTTGGCACAGACCGCGCCGATCATCACCATGTTGGCCCCTCTCTCAGAGCCCACTTCCCGGGCCAGTTCCACAATGGGGACCTTGAGCACATCAATGTCGGTCCGTTGAGGCGGGGTTTCAATA
>JAIPDZ010000125.1 GCA_021737425.1 Deltaproteobacteria bacterium | reverse complement strand
TCATGGGCTGGGGGACCGGCGACACCGAGGCGTTGTCCCCTACGGTGAACAAAGACAAGATCCCTTATGTGTCCGCATCTTATTCGGCGCATCTGACCGATCCCAAGAAGTCACGCTACAACCTCTTTTTCTCTTCCGATTATTCCACCAATGCCAGGTCGGCCATTACCGCCTGGCATGACAAGGTGTGGAAGAACCATCCGGATAACGGCAAGAGAAAGCCCAGGTTCGCGTGCTGTTATATGTTTGCATCGCCCTATTGCTCTGCACCCATCAAGGCCATCAAGGATCAGGCCAAGCTCCTGGGATTCGAAATCGGCGAAGATCAGGACGTGTCCCTGTTTGCCTTGGATACCAAGAGCCAGATCATGGCACTGAAGGAGTTCAAACCCGATTTGGTGTGGCACGGCAACACCACCATGTCGGTGGCCGCCACCATCAGGGACGCCTATGGTCTGGAGCTGGGAGCGGACTGGATTGTGGACAACTGGGGGTTTGACGAAAATCTGCCCCGCCTGGCGGGTGAGGCGGCCGAAGGGGTCATGGGCGCCACGCCTTGTGCGTTCTTTGGGCAGGATGTGAAGAACATGGACAAGGTGGTGTCAGCAGCCGAGACCTACAGCCCGGGAATCCCCTTAGGCAAGCGGCTCATCAGGACGGTTCAGGCCTGGGGCGATGCCCTCATCACCTGGGAGGCCTTGAAAAGGGCCAAAAAAGCGGGCGTGGATGTGACAGACCAGAAAGCCGGTCCTGAAATCATGGTGAAAGGGTACGAGACCATGCGCAATTATGACATCGGGCTGGGGGCCGCACCCATCAGCTTTACCGCCACCGATCACAGGCCGGCCACCGGATGCCGGATCCAGGTCTGGAAAGACGGCAAGTTCCAGGTGGTGGAAGACGTGGATCTCAAAGCGCGGTGGCCTGAAAAGTGGGAAAAAGAATGGTTAGGATGGTAATGAAGCGTACATATCACCCTTGGAGGTAGGGTCTTGGAGACATCAGAGGCGATATTAGAGATCAAGAATATTGAGGTGAAGTATCACGAGGTCATTTTGGTCCTCAAGGGCGTCTCCATTGAGCTGGACCGCGGGGGGATCGTGGCCCTTCTCGGCGCCAACGGCGCCGGGAAGAGCACCACCCTCAAGGCCATCTCCGGATTGCTGAAAACCGAAGACGGGGAGGTCACCGACGGCAGCATCGAATATGAGGGACGCCGGATCGACCACGACAAGGCGGCCAATATTGCCAAGGCGGGAATTGTCCAGGTCATCGAAGGCCGGAGGATTTTCGAACATCTCACCGTGGAGGAAAATCTCAAGGTGGGAGCTCACTTACGAAAGACCGGTTCAGTAAAGGACGGCCTGGAAACGGTATACCACTATTTTCCCAGACTGGTGGAAAAACGCAATGAGGTTGCCGGGTTTGTCAGTGGTGGAGAACAACAGATGACCGTGGTGGGAAGGGCCCTGATGACCGAGCCTAAATTGGTCTTGCTGGATGAGCCTTCCATGGGCCTGGCGCCCATGCTGATTCACGAAATTTTTAATATCATCACCAAGCTCAACAAAGAGCAGAAGATCTCCATTCTCCTGGTGGAGCAAAACGTCAAGCTGGCCCTGAATGTGGCGCCGTACGCCTATGTGATGGAAACCGGCCGGATTGTGATGGACGATACTTCTGAAACCTTGAGCCAAAATGAGGATATCAAGGATTTCTACCTCGGCATGGGGGGCAAGGGTGAGAAAAAGAGCTTTCGGGATGTGAAGCATTACAAGCGACGAAAAAGATGGCTGTCCTGACCGGGAAATACCGGTAGGGGCAGCATGGTTAAGGGCGTAACAAGGGTTCCTCATCACATGCAATTCGGAATCAAGATCTGAAATCCGAAATCAAAAGGGAGGTCAATGATGCGTAAGAGGCTGATTATTTTGGCTGTATTGATATTCGGTTTGAGTATTGCGCTGGCGTCTTGTGTCACCACGCAGGTCAAGCCTACAGAAAAGAATTTTGTAAAACCTAAGATTGCACTGGATGGGTATTCGGTTCCCCAATACGACGGATACTGGTATTTTTCAAGCAAAGTAAAACCCACCAAGGGAGAGGCCGGCAACAGGGGTGCACCGCTTCCCATGAGTTTCCTGTTTACCATAACCAACCCCAATGAGTACCCCATTCAACTGGAAGGCATTCGCTTCAGTGTGGTATTTGACAAGCATTTTAACATGGTTACCGTTAATCAGCAGGACAATGTCTGGATCCCGGCCGGCAAGACCAATGAGGTCCGGGCCTCCACCATGATCACGGCGCGGTCCGCCCTGCTGAGCCTCCTGGTTACCGGCGGCTTCAAGCTCAAAGAAAAGGGGTGGAGCCCCTGGGACGCCCTGGAGCGGTGGTGGAAAGGGGTCCCGGATTACTCTGTTCCGGTGGATGTGGCTGAAGCCACCTTTACCTTTTCCGCCGATGGGGTGACCAAGGTCTACCCCTTGGAAGTCACCTCCAAATAGGTGTTCGCAAACATACCCTTTGCCACAAACCCTGTGAAATCAAAAAGGGGGCGTGGCAAAGGGTGTTTTCGTAAAGGGGCTTTCAGGGTGTTATGTCTCGCGCAAAGCCGCCAAGCACACAAGGGAAAACGCAGCCCCCACGCCTTTGTGTCTTTGCGCCTTTGCGTGAGGACCTTTTGCGAAAGGGCAAAGGGAAGGCTGGAAAAGATTATAGATACTGCTTTAGAAAGGGACGTATATGGGACTTTATGATTTTACCTTTTATGATCTGATGAACCGAAATGCGGCCACCTATGGTCCGAAAGACGCGTGGGTCGAGGTCGAGGAGAACCGTGCGCTCAGTTTCTCCGATTACAAGAAACAGGCGGAGCAATTGGCCTGCGGGCTTCAGAAGTCAGGGATTCAAAAAGGGGACCGAATCGGTGTGGTGGGCAAGAACAGCCTGGAGTTTTTCCTCATATACGGCGCTGCCGCAACTCTGGGCGCCATTGTGCTGCCCATCAACTGGCGGCTTTCCGCAGATGAGGTGGCCTATAATCTGAATGACTGCACTCCGAAAATCGTGTTTGCGGATAAGGAGTTTCAGGAGAGTATCGAGGAGGCGAAGGCGCAGCTCCCCTCTGTGGAGAAGTATTTCAGCCTGGGTCCTGCAGGGGGAATGTTTTCAGACTTTGCATCGCTGCTGGACCAAGGAGATTTCCCTGATCCGGTCGATGTGGCCACCGAAGATGGATTTGTGATTATTCATACCGCTGCAGTGGCCGGCAGGCCCAGGGGAGCGCTGTTGAGCCACGGCAATGTGTTGTGCGCGGATATGCATCTCGACTACCATTGTCACATCACGCCCGGGGATGTGCACCTTAATATCCTCCCGCTCTTTCATGTGGGAGGGCTGTTCATGGTCACAGCCACCTTTCATGTGGGCGCCACCAATCTGAATGTCCGTAAATTCGATGCCAAGCAGGCGGTATCGCTCATCTCAGAGAAGGGGGCGACCATCCTCATCGAGTTCCCCCCCATCCTGTCGTCCATTCTGGAAGAACACCAAAAGACCGGGACGGATATCAGTGGGCTGAGGGCGGTGGCCGGTCTGGAATCACCGGAGACCATCGAAAAATATCAGAAACTGACCGGAGGCACCTTTTACGTCCTGTACGGGCAGACCGAGACCTCCTGCCTGGCCACTTTCGGGGCCTATAATGAAAAACCCGGTTCTGCTGGGAGGCCGCTTCCCCTGGCGGACGTCAGGCTGGTGGATCCATATGATCGGCCGGTGCCTGTGGGACAGGTGGGGGAGATCACCGTAAAGGGGCCCATGGTGTTCAAGGGCTACTGGAACCTGCCGGAGGACAACGCCTATACCTTTCGAGAGGGGTGGCATCATACCGGAGACCAGGGTCGTTTTGACGAGGATGGGTTCCTGTGGTATGCGGGACGGATGGCGGAAAAGGAACTGATCAAGCCGGGGGGTGAGAACGTCTATCCGGCAGAGGTGGAAAAGGTGATCCTGGAGCACCCCAAGGTCGAAGAGACCGTGGTGATCGGCGTGCCGGATCCCAAATGGAAGGAGGGGATCAAGGCCGTGTGCAGGCTCAAAAAGGGAGAGACGTTGAGTGCACAGGAGTTGATCGATTTTGTGGGAGAGCGGATCGCCCGGTACAAAAAACCCCAGTACGTTGAGTTTGTTGAAGATTTGCCGTTCCTGGAAGACGGCTCACCGGATCGGGCCAAGGTAAGAGAACTGTACGGGGGGGAGGCATAGAAGGGCGGTTTCATTTGTTTGGGGATTCTGAAAGCCCTGCTTGAAAAGGCAGGGCTTTTTCTTTACAATGTGATTTACCGGCCATATGCAAAAAGACATAGATGTGTGACAGAACTCCATGGACCAAATCCGGCTGAAATCCGTACCATGAGGCAGTCAACCCCCCAAAGGAAGCGCGTCAAGTTGTTTACCATCCCCGTGATCGCCCTGGTGCTGATCATGGGCGTGGGGATATGGTTGTGGTTCGGTGAAAGGGGATTTATCCGGCTGTACAGAACTGAATCCGAGCGTCAGACGTATATGGAGCGGATCCGGCGTCTGGCCCGGGAGAATCAGGCCCTCTTAGACGAGGTGCATCGCCTTCGTACGGATATGGAATATGTGGAATCCGTGGCGAGACGACAGCTGGACCTTGTAAAGCCGAATGAAGTCATTTATCGGTTTGACATGGAAGAACCGCCTGTCGAGACAACAGAAGGCGGAGCTGAACAGACGGGGGAATCGACCGGAAATGGAAACACCAACTAACTTGAGGAGGCTGGCATGAGGGATCTGAAGGACACCTATTTGGAGATCTTGGACCACGGACCCTCAGAGCATACCGTAGTGATTGTTCTCACAAAAATGAAAGAAACGGGCCGATTGGATGAGGTGATCCGGAAAGGGTCTGGTTTCCTGAGACAGTATCCACACAATTTGCACTTACGAAGCCTGATGGTGGAATCGTTTCTGGAAAAGGGATTTATCGGTCGGGCCCTGGCCGAGGGGAAGGAATTGACCTCATTGATAAACAGACTGGTTCCGCCTTATAAGGCGGTGGCCGAGCATCTTGCCGGGCAAGGGAAACGGATGGAGGCGGCGCCCCTTCTGGCCTACTACCTATCCCACCACCCGGAGGATCAGGAGGCATTGGCGCTTCTGAAAAAAACAGAGTCCGAAATCCCTTCAGGAGTTGAAGAACTGCCCGTGGATTTTGCCACTCCGACCATTGCGGAACTGTATTATGAACAGGGACAGATAGCGGCGGCCATTACCGCGTATGAAATGGTTTTGGATAAAGATCCTGACAATGCCGAGGTAAGCCGGCGTCTCCAGGAGCTGAGGGATGTAGCCTCCAAAGACGCAGCAGACTCCCAAGGCCCCATTGAAAGAGCGCGGCATCCCAGCCAGGAAAGGCTCATAGGGATTTTAGAGAGGTGGCTGCCAAAGATACGGGAGATCAAATATGCAGGGTAATGCTGCTGACTTCGGCTTCATGGCCACAGGTGTAGGGAGTGTGCCGTTTACCGATATCACCGATACCTGCCGGAAGATCGTAAACCATTTTCCGGGCATCCCGTTCTGGCCTCAGTTTGTGAAGCGGAGTCTTTTTGAAGACATGAGCATCCAGTACAGTGAGGGACTGCCGCTTCTCCAGGTAGACCCGAAAGCCCGCTCCTTGGCCCTATCCGACGCCGTCCCACGGGAGTCTGCCCTGGCAGAGTTTTACGGTCATTTTCTGTCTCCAGAAATCGATTATTTCAAAATCAGCCGGGAGTTCGCCCCCGGGCTGTACGCCCTGCTCGAAGCCGTGAAAACGGCCGGAGATAGGTGCGGTCCTTATATTAAGGGGCAGACAGTGGGCCCGGTGACCTTTACCGCCGGTATCCTGGGGCTGAACGGGAACTCTATTCTGCATGATCCGGAACTGTCAGAGGCCATGGCCAATGGACTGGCTATCAAGGCCCTGTGGCAGGTAAGAAAGCTGGCGGAAAGCGGAAAACAGCCCGTTATCTTCCTGGACGAGCCCTATCTGTCCGGATTCGGATCCGCTTTTTCTCCCATTGGGCGCAAGGAGGTGATTGATCTTTTACGTATTGTCATGAAGTATCTCAGAGCCCATTCGGACACCATTATCGGGGTGCACTGTTGTGGGAACACGGACTGGTCTATGGTCCTGGAAGCCGGACCCGATGTGGTCAATTTTGATGCCTTCGAATACATGGATCATTTTCTGCTCTATCCGGACCAGATCAAGGCCTTTCTCAACCAGGGCGGGAGCATTGCCTGGGGCATCGCACCTACCGCCAATTTCAGTGGTGAAGAGACCGTAGGACAGCTATATTCACGTCTTGAAAAAGGCCTTGAATTTCTTCAAAAAAAGGGGGTTTCCGAGGCCACCCTTTCCACCAGATCAATGTTAACCCCGTCATGCGGGATGGGCACCATGTCGACAGATGCAGCCGAAGCGGTCATGGATTTACTCTCTGGTCTCGCCCGTTGGATGCAAAGAAGGGGCAAATGAAACGGGGCCCGCGGTCGGTTTTGGGTTGTGGCCCAGGTCCTTACGGAAGAAATCCTTGACAAAACAAGTGATTTCAGGTAAATCAACACCCAAACGGCAGGCGCCGCTCCCCTCCACCAAGGCCTTCAGCCTGCTTTGAGTTGAAGGGGGTCGTGAATCGCAACAATCGCAACCGGAGGTCATTCCGTCAACATACTATATATGAACAGATTGAAAATGCTCAGCGAGCGCATTACCCGCTGCTTGCAGCGGGGTTAGCGAGCGAAATAAAAAATGGTCAAATTTCCTTACATTTAGGAGATTCCCTGCAGCTCGCTGCAGGGTTCTTCAATATCGGCTCTATTTGAAGTCGACTGGACGGCGAGGGTTACGAATTTTACCATAACATTTCATCATAAAGGAGGGAAGTGTATGAACAAAGGGGATTTAGTCAATGAGGTGGCCAAGGTGGTGTCCAACAAAAAGGAGGCCCAGGCAGCAGTGGACTGCGTTTTTGACACCATTGCCGAAACACTCAAAAAGAAAGAGAAGGTGACCCTGGTGGGTTTCGGCACCTTCAAGGTGGATGAACGAAAGGCCAGGAAGGGAATAAACCCGCAGACCAAAGAAGTTATCAACATCAAGGCCAAAAACGTACCCAAATTCGTGCCCGGTCAGGCCCTGAAAGATGCAGTGTAGCCCCGTGGAATGATCCTTTTTTCGTAATAATAGCTGCCCTCACCCGGAAACATGGCGGTTCCAGTGAGGGCTTTTTTTATCTGAGAGGCCGTTCAGTGGATGCCCCGGTGGAGGGCCGTGGGCTATCAAAATAGGTCAGCCTCTCCGTGAAAGCCTGGATGGGTACCGTATTTTGCCCTTGCAACCCAGACCGGAATGCGGTAATTATTCGAGTCTTTGTTTTGTAAAGACTACCTTTATAGGGAGTGAACTTATGAAATTTGCTGTAAGTGGTAAGGGAGGCGTGGGCAAGACCACCTTCGCCGCTTTCCTCATTCGAGCCCTCAGGGATAAGGGAATGAAGGTCCTGGCCATTGACGCGGATCCGGATGCCAACCTGGCCCAGGCCCTCGGGGTGAGCACAGGGGATGAAATCGTACCCATTTCTCAGATGAAGGAACTGATCGAGGAACGGACCGAGGCCAAGGTGGGCACCATGGGATCGTTTTTTAAATTAAACCCCAAGGTCAGTGACCTCCCTGAAAAGCTTTCTGTTGACGCAGACGGAGTCAAGGTGATGGTTATGGGAGGGGTAAAGCAGGGGGGCGCCGGATGTATATGCCCGGAGAGCACCCTGCTCAAACGACTGGTGGGCCATATTGTACTGGCGAGAGATGAGGCCGTGGTTCTGGATATGGAAGCGGGGTTGGAACACTTGGGCAGGGGTACGGCCCAGGCCGTGGACCGATTGATTGTGGTGGTGGAACCTGGACGGCGGAGCATTGAAACCGCCCATCAGATCCGCAGACTGGCCAATGATCTGGGACTTGAGAACCTCAGCTTTGTGGGAAATAAGATCCGGTCCCAAAAGGACACGGAATTCCTTGTAAAAAGCATGGGTGATTTTGATTTCCTGGGGTTCTTACCCTACCGAACCGAGATCATCGAGGCCGATCTTGACGGCCGTCCCCCCTTTGAAAAGGACATGGAGGGTCTTTCCGCGGTAAAAGAGATGCTCAAGAAATTGGAAACATGAAGGAGAAACCATGATGGGAAAACGAATCCATAATTTCAATGCCGGCCCGGCCGCATTGCCTTTTGAGGTACTGGAGGAAATCCAATCCGAACTGCTGGATTATAAAGGCTCGGGCATGTCCATCCTGGAGGTGAGCCATCGATCCAAGTGGTTTGACGACGTGATCAATTCCGCTGTGGAAAGGACCCGTAAGCTTCTGAATCTCGGTGAAGATTTTGAGGTCCTCTTTATTCAGGGGGGGGCCAGCCTGCAGTTCTGTATGATACCCATGAATCTCGGACTAAAGGGCAGGCCTGTCAATTACGTCAACACCGGAACTTGGTCCACCAAGGCCATCAAGGAGGCGGAGATCCAGGGCAAAGATGTGAACGTGATCGCCTCTTCCGAGGACAAGGGATTTTCATATATTCCTGAAGACTTTGCCGTAGATGGAAATGCCGCCTACCTGCACTTCACGTCCAACAACACCATCAAGGGGACCCAATGGTCGCGATTCCCGGATGCCGGGGACGTTCCCCTGGTATCTGACATGTCCTCCGATATCCTGAGCCGTCCCTTGGATGCGGCTCCTTTCGGGCTCATCTATGCGGGGGCCCAGAAGAACATCGGACCTTCAGGGACGGCCATGGTGATCATCCGAAAGGACATGCTGGACCGGACCCCGGACCACCTCCCGACCATGCTGAAATACACCACGTTTGCGGAGAAAAACTCCATGTTCAACACCCCGGCCTGCATGGCGGTATACACCATCGATCTGGTGCTCAAATGGATCGACGAGCGGATCGGCGGGCTGCAGAAAATGGAAGCCGTAAACCGGGAAAAGGCCTCCATGCTCTATGATTTCATTGATCAATCCCATTTTTTCCGGGGTACGGCAGAAAAGGAAAGCCGTTCCCTGATGAATGTGACCTTCAGACTTCCCAATGAAGCATTGGAAAAGGAGTTCGTAGCCGAGGCCCTGGAGGAGGGATTGGGCGGACTCAAAGGCCACCGCTCGGTGGGAGGCTGCCGGGCCTCCATTTACAATGCCACCGGGCTGGAAGCGGTCAGGGCCCTGATGGGATTTATGGCTGAATTTGAGAAGAAAAGAGGATAATTCCAGAGAATGGGGCGTGAGAAATCCATGTTGAAGAGAACCCGCATCGCACAAGTACTCTCTTCCGGGGAGATCGGGTCCCGGTTCACCGTGATGGGGTGGGTCAGGACCCGAAGGGACTCCAAGGCCGGGTTTTCCTTTATTGAGCTGAACGATGGATCGTGCCTCTCCGGCCTGCAGATCATCGCGGATGCAGAATTGAGCAATTACCACAGCGAGGTGGTCAAGCTTCAGACCGGCTGTTCCATTAGGGCCGCCGGGATACTGGCCGCCTCTCCGGGCAAGGGCCAGAAGGTGGAACTCAAGGCCGATGAGATAGCGGTGTTTGGCTGGGCCGATCCCGAGACCTACCCGCTTCAGAAAAAACGGCATTCCTTTGAATTCCTGCGGACCATCGCCCACCTAAGGCCCAGGACCAATACCTTCGGTGCGGTGGCCCGCGTGAGAAACGCCATGGCCTGGGCCATTCATAATTTTTTTCAAAAGAGGGGCTTTATCTATCTCCACACCCCTATTATTTCCGGCAGCGACTGTGAGGGCGCCGGCGAGATGTTCAAGGTGACGGCATTTGATTTAGGGCACATTCCCCAAAGGGCGGGGGAGGTGGATTTCAGCAAAGATTTCTTTGCCGGACCTGCCAACCTCACGGTAAGCGGTCAGTTGGAGGCGGAAATATATGCGCTGTCCATGGGAGATGTGTACACCTTCGGTCCCACCTTCAGGGCGGAGAATTCAAACACCTCCCGGCACCTGGCAGAGTTCTGGATGGTGGAACCTGAGATGGCCTTTTGTGATCTGGAAGGGAATGTGGCTTTGGCAATTGAATTCTTAAAAGAGATCTTTTCCCACATACTCCAAAACTGCCGGGAAGACATGCGGTTTTTTGAGCGGTTTATCGATGATTCGGTGATCAAGACCCTTGAGGCCCTTGTTTCTCAGGATTTTGAGATCCTCAGTTACACGGAGGCGGTGAAGATCCTGATAAAGGCGGATCAGAAATTTGAATTTCCGGTGGAATGGGGGATCGACCTCCAGTCGGAACATGAACGGTACCTGTGCGAAAAGGTCTTTAAACGACCCGTAGTCCTGACAGATTATCCCAAGGCCATTAAGGCCTTTTACATGAAACTGAATGAGGATCAAAAAACGGTTCGAGCCATGGACGTGCTGGTGCCCAGGGTGGGTGAAATCGTGGGCGGGAGTCAACGGGAGGACGACCATGACCGTCTGTACGCACGAATTCAAGAAATGGGGCTGAACCCGGCAGACTACTGGTGGTATCTGGAGTTGCGGAAGTTCGGGTCCGTTCCCCATTCAGGATTTGGTCTGGGGTTCGAACGTCTCATCCAGTTTGTGACCGGGCTTGCCAACATCCGGGACGTGATCCCTTTTCCCCGGACCCCCGGGAATCTAACCTTCTAAGGGCTCGCTCATGACCTCTTGAATGCGGTTCGACAATTCCTGCATGTCAAAGGGTTTCTGGATGAACCCATTACACCCCCGCTCCAGAATTTCTTCTGCCGGACCGTCAAGGCTGTATCCGGTGGATAAGAGGACTTTGATCGTGGGGTCCATTGCCTTCAGACGGTCATAGGTGGTTGACCCGCTCATATCCGGCATAACCATATCCAGGATCACGAGATTGACGGCATCCTGGTGATCCGTGTACATCTCCAAGGCCTCTTTCCCGCTTCCGGCTGCCAGGACATCGTATCCCAAATGCTGAAGCATGTCTCTGCCGACCTCGGTCACCATCTCTTCGTCGTCCACCAGAAGGATGGTTCCCGTCCCTGTGGGCATGCCACCGGTTGCTCCGAGCAGGGGATGCTCAGCCGTTTCTATGGGGCCTGTGGCCGGGAGGTAGAGGGTAAAGGTACTCCCCTCTCCCTGCACGCTGTGTACATCTATACATCCTTTGTGATTCTTGATAATGCCGTAGGCCGATGCAAGGCCCAGGCCTGTGCCCTGGCCCACTTCCTTGGTGGTGAAAAAGGGATCGAATATCCGTTCCATGGTGGCACGATCCATGCCCGTACCGGTATCGGTGATTGAAACTTGGACGTATTTGCCGGGAAGTACGCCGTGACGTTGGGCAAAGGGATTCTTCAATTGGATGTTTCGGGTTTCAACGAAGAGCGCGCCTCCCTCGGGCATGGCCTGCCATCCATTGACATACATATTCAACAACACCTGTTCAATCTGCCCCTGATCCACTTTCACATTCCACACATCCTTTTCATAATCCACCTGAAAGCGGATCTCTTTTCTTGCGCTTTCGAACATCTCCGTGGTTTTCTGGATCAGAACATTCAGGTCGGCCGCCCTGACTTCATATTTTCCGGCCCTGGCAAATCCGAGGAGCTGCTGGGCCAGATTGCTGCCGTCTTTCACGCATTTTTCAATATTTTTGAGCCGTTTGTTATCGGGATCCTCTCGATCCTTATCCATACGCAGTAGGCTCACGTTTCCCTGAATCGCCATGAGGAGGTTGTTGAAGTTGTGTGCGATTCCTCCCGCAAGCGTGCCGATGGACTCCATTTTCTGGGCTTGTTGGATTTGAGCCTCGAGATTCTTTCTCTCCGAGATATCCCGCAGCATCACAAGCATGCCGGCGGGCTTCCCTTG
>JAIPDZ010000124.1 GCA_021737425.1 Deltaproteobacteria bacterium | reverse complement strand
ACAGGGCCAGCTCAAGGCCGCCTCCGAGGCAAAAGCCGTGAATGGCCGCAATCACCGGCCATTCACATCCCTCAATCGTGCCGTAGATCTGATGACTTCGCATGAGGCGTCTTTTGGCGGTATCGGGCCTCAGTTCCAAGAAAGACTTGATATCGGCCCCGGCCGCAAAGGCCTTTTCCCCTGCTCCCCGAAGGATCACGGCCCGGATCTCTTCCCGTTTATCGTCCAGTTCCTGAAATACCCCGGCCAGGGCCTCCTTGGTGGCCACATCCAGGGCATTCATGGGGGGATGGTCGATGGAGACAATGGCGACTTGATCTTGAATGTCGTAATGTGCGCGTCCATTACCCATTTTATTCACTCCTCCTGATGCCGTCTGCCTGGTATTGATACCAGCCATGACCGGTTTTTCGTCCCAGCTGGCCTGCCGCGACCTTGCGCCGCAACAGCCGGGGGGCATAAGAGCGGATATCTTTAATCATGTCCACGGCCGAAATCAGTTTCATGGACCCGGAGATCGGCGCGGATATGGTCTACGGCAACCTGTTCGATCAGCCCGGATTTATGGTGGGAAGACAAAGTGAGGTGCACGGTACCATCCGCAAAGGGATGCGGTGCTGACCCCTAATAGCTTACCGACGGAAAAAGCTTCTCATTGGTGTGCGGCAAGAACAGGGCCGCAATGTACTCGTCCGTAAACGGGATGTAGGTGGAAAGCTCAATGTTGGTCATGGAACTGGCGATATTGGCGCAGGTTTCAAAGGCCGTCTCCGAGAGCAGACACATACGGGCCCCGGTCAGGGAACTGTTGCCGATAAACTGAAATTTTTCATGGGGCAGATCCGGCAGCAGGCCGATGGCCACGGACTTGGGTATGTCCAGGTAATTGCCGAAGCCGCCGGCTACATAAAAGGTATCGATCATCTCAAACCCCAGGCCGATGTAATCCAAAAGCGATTTGATGGCCGCAAAGACCGCCCCCTTTGACTTGATCAGGTTGTCCACATCCGTCTCGGTAATGACCACATCCACACCCGATTCGGTTTCATCCGCATGGGCCAGGATGTAATGGGGGATATTGTCCTCAATGATGAGTCGGTCGTCCTTTCGGTTGCGGTCAAATTTTCCATCCTGACCGATAATCCGGTTTTTGGCCAGTTCATGAATGGTGGCGATCAGTCCTGATCCGCAGATCCCTTTCGGTTTGGTATGGTTGATGGTCTCGTATGTGAGATCAGTGCCAGTAATTTCGATCTTTTCGATGGCCCCGGCCATGGCCCGCATCCCGCACCGGGTTCCTCCGCCTTCAAAGGCCGGGCCTGCCGAGGCGGAACAACACACCAGCCAGTCTTTGTTTCCGATGGCGATCTCGCCGTTGGTGCCGATATCGATGAGCACTTTTACTTCTTCCTGTTCGGCAATGCCGCTGGCCATGACGCCGGCCACAATATCTCCGCCCACGTAAGAGGCCACCGCAGGAACGGATTCCAGGATGCCCCTGGGATGAATGTGAATGCCGATCTCTTGGGCATGGATCTGCGGAAATACCCTTGCCGTGGGCACATAGGGATCCAGCCGGATGGAGCAGGGGGTGAGGCCCAAAAGGAAATGGGTCATGGTGGTGTTCCCGGCTCCCACCATGGCGTTTATGTCTTCTACGGAGAGATTATGCTCTTCGCATAATTGACCGATCAACTGATTGATGTTTTTGATGACCGCCTTGTGCACCGGATCCAGACCGCCTTTTCCACAGGCGAATATCATCCTGGAGATGACATCTTCTCCATAACTGGCCTGATTGTTGTGCGCCCCTTTTACCCCCATGATTCGACCGGAAATAAGATCAACCAGCTGCGCCACCACCGTAGTGGTCCCCACATCCACGGCCACACCATACTGGGCATCGGTGGTGTCCAGTGGATCTATCTTCAAGATGCGGTAGTTGTTCCGATTGCGGCATACAGTGGCGGTTATTTTCCAGTCGTTCTCCCTCAGCTTGTCCGATAGCTGCTGAAGGCAATCCAGCGGTGTATCTAAAAATCGAGAACCGATCTCCTTGGTCAACACCCTGGACATCCGTTCGAAATCCGGAACATTGTCGTCGGCACTGGGGGGCGTGAGCCCCAGAAAGATCTTACGGACAATGGGATTCGCCTTTCCCATCACCATCTCTTCTCCTACCGCCGTGGTCAGAATCTGGGAATCATCCACCGTGGACTCAGGAGGGACCACGATCTCAAGATTGTCGTGGACCTCGGTCTGACAGGCCAGCACATATCCCTTCATAATCTCGTCAGAGGTAAACAGGGCCCGGGCATGGTCTTCGGCCCCGGCCTTGCCTTTGGAAATCTGGACCCGGCATCTGCCGCAGACCCCTTGTCCGCCACAAAGATTGCTGATAAATACGTCGGCCTTTTGGGCAGCCTCTGCCAGGGTGGCGCCTTCGTCAACATCAACGGAAACATCATTGGGGAAAAATGTTACGGTATATTGACTCATATCAGGTATCGCTCCATGTATGGCTGAAAGATCGGTTTCAAGACTCGAAAACTGGTGGGTGCGGTGCCACACCCGAACCCATTACGCTCACGGCCATTGTTGGTATGAAATGGTTATATATAACATATTATTATAGCACCAATAACCCAAATGTTAAGTGAAAAATACCCCGGGGGGGATTCGGGCAATGACAGTCTATTTAAGGCGGAATTCCGGTTCTAGGGGCTCACTCAAAAATAACTTCCCATTTTCCCATCTCAGCTTCGGGCCATCTTCGGCCGCCACTCAATCGTGAAGTCCTCAAAATAGTTCACTATTTCTGTGGCTTCACTCAATCGCGACGACCAAATCTGACCCAAATCTGAGCGTCAATTCTGTGAATTTATTTTTGAGTGAGCCCTAAGGTTGACAAATAAATTTATGTGTACCTATAATTATGGGTCAAAGAGCGCGTCAAATCAACATTCGACGGACCATAGTTGTGACCAGCCAAACATCCTATCCCGAGGGTGAGCACCAATGGAGACACAAAAGGGTCAGTTAACGGTCCTGGATCAGATCACGGATGCAGGAAAGGTAAGGAAGAAAATCATCGATGCGGCCAGTACCCTGTATGCCAGAAAGGGGTTTAATGCCACCTCCATCGAAGAGATTTCGGAAAAGGCCGGGGTCAGCCTTCCGGTGACCTGCCATTATGTCAGAAAGAAATCAGAGATCATGCGGATGATCATGGAAGACGTCCTGAATATCTTCCGCGAAAATCTCCTGGATATGATTCGGGGTATTGAGAACCCTGAAGAAAAACTGGCCATTGCCATTCGGCTTTACTTCCGGGTGGTGGATCAGCAAAGGGAAAAGGCCCTTTTGATTTACCAGAAATCCAATTCTCTGGATAAGGCCTCCAAGGGGCGGATCATGCAGCTGGAGGTGGAGGTCAGCGATATTTTCAGTGAGATGATCAACGAAGGCATCACATACGGGATCTTCAAACCGGTGGATGTGGATTTAATGGCCTATAATATCCTCATCGCCGCCCACATGTGGGTGTTAAAGCACTGGCATTTCAAACATCGGCTCACCATGGAAAAATATACCGAACTCCAACTGGAGATGATCCTCAACAGCCTTAGGGTATAAGCATTCAGGGTTGGATCCGGTGCTTTTCTCTAATCTCCGCCTTGTTTTTCTCCGGGTCTCCAAAGTATATGCAGTGTGCGAGGCACACATTGTCTGCACAGGCCGGGATCAGTCCCTGATCCACCCGGTGATGGCAGAGATTGCATTTTCCGGCCAGGCCGGTTTGAGGGTCCATGGATATGGCCTCATAGGGACAGGCCTCGGCACAGACCCCGCACCCGGAACATATCTCTGAATTCAGTACAACGATCCCGTCCTCTCTTTTGTGGATGGCCTCCTCAGGGCAGACCATCATACATTCGGGCTCTTCACAATGCCTGCACACCTCCACCCTGAAGTGGAAATCAGGGCGATGGTCAATCATCCGGGGGCCGTCTTCTTGGACCCATATCAGCTTCATCCCGCTGGGGGCGTGGTTTTCCTGTTTGCAGGCCACTTCACAGGTCTTACATCCCCAGCATGATTCGTGATCAATGATCAGGGCATAGGGTCTCATGCGTCACCTCCCGGTGTTGTATCAGGATAAATGCGGCACAAAAGTGTCCTCACGTGGGTGGCGCCCATGGCCGGATCGCAGGATGTGTAGGCATTGTCCGTCAGCAGGTTGATATTGGATGCCTCCCATCCGTGGCCCGGGTCTTTTTGTTCAGGGAACCACCAGGCGTGTTGGGCAGAGACGATCCGGGGGTCCATGCCCGAAAAGAGTTTGGCCCGTTGCCTTACCCGGCCCCGGGGCGACTCGATCACCACCCAGTCGCCGTCCTTGATGCCTTCCTGTTTGGCCGCATCCGGGTGAATTTCCACCGTGGGATGGGGATGGAGTTCCCGTAGCCAGGGGATTTGGCGATTCTCGGTATGGAAAAAGCCGGGGGACCGGGCCCCGGTGATGAGAATATAGGGATATTGTTCGTACAACTCCGGGGTGTTATAGGGGCTCTCCGGGGGCTCATGGTATTGGGGCAGGGGGTCGTACCCCCATCTCTCCAGCAGGGTGGAATACAACTCAAATTTGCGGGTGGGTGTGGAAAATCCCATTTTTCTGTATTTCTGGTATTCCACTTCCCCCCGGATATAGTCCATGTCTTTGAATTCCCGCCATGTAATGTCCATGGGTTCCAGTATCCAGTCCAGGGCCTGTTCAAAGTCGTCCCACCAGTGTTCCCCCTGTCCCACCCGGTGGGCCAGATCATTGAGCATTTCATGATCGGATCGGCATTCGCCCACCTGCACCACCTTTCGCCGGGGAAGAATATAGCCGTGCCGTTTCCAGAAATCGCCGATATAATCCATCTCCAGCCAGGTGGCCGCCGGGAGCACGATATCCGCCAGCTCGGCCGTGGGGGTCAGGAAAAAATCAGCCACGGCCATGAAATCCACCTTTTTGAGGGCCTGGTAGACCTCGCGGGCATTGCCCCGGGTCATGAGGGGATTGGAACTGATGAAAAAGAGCATCTTGACCGGGTAGGGGTCTTCTTTCAGGATGGCATCCCATACGCACTTGGGATTGATGATGGCGAACTGGCCGGCCAGCCGGAACCGATCTCCCCCCAGGCGTTTTTCCCGCTGAACATCCGACAGCCTGGCATGGGCCCCGAAATGCCCCACGTTTCGGATGGGCGGGGGCCGGAACAGGACTTGACCGCCGGGCACATCAATGTTCCCGGTGATTCCCATGAGGGCCATAAGGGCCCGGTTGTTGTCCGCACAATTGATCTGCTGTTCAATGGCCACCCCCCACTGGATGGCAGCGGGTTTTGTGGTGGCGAACAGCCGGGCCGCAGAGATGATTTTTTCCTTGGGGACCCAGGTGATTTTCTCCACCTTGTCGGGTGGGTATTCATTCACCCGTTGCACAAAGGGATCCCAACCATGGACGTACTCTTCAACAAATTGCTGATCGTAGAGCTTTTCATGGACGATGATATAAAGCATGCCCAGGGCCAGGGCCGTATCCGTCCCCGGCCTGAGCCGGAGCCATATGTGGGCACGGGCCGCAATCCGGGTCAGCCTGGGATCCACTGCGATCAGCTTGGCCCCCTGATTCAGGCTTACGGAAAAGGGCTCGCCCTTATAACAGTCGGGATTACTGATGACCAGATTGTTGCCCCAGACCATGATGCATTTGGGATGGTTTTCATAGTCCACGATGGGATTGGTGCCGCAGGTGATGATGCTGGTGGCGATCCTGGGCCCGTAACAGAAATGTCCGGCGGTCAGTACATTGGGGCTGCCCAGCAGGTTGGCGAACCGGTAGATGACGGCCTCGTTCTCTCTTCCGGTGCCGTAGCCCAGGACAATGGATTCGGCCCCGAAAGTCTCTTTATATCCCTGTATGCGCTCGGCGATGGTATCCAACGCCCGGTCCCATGATATCCGTTCCCACTTCCCGCTCCCTTTCGGCCCGATTCGTCTGAGGGGGTGGATGAGGCGGTCGGGATGGTATACCAGCTGGGATGCGGCCATTCCCTTGCTGCACAGCGTGCCGTGACTGATGGGGCAGTCCGGATCGCCGGCGATCTTGGCGATTTTTCCGTCTTTTACATACACCAGGACCCCGCAGCCTCCGTGACACATGCGGCAGTGGCTCTTGACCACCCGGTCGTAGCCGTAGACTTCCATTTCTTTTCGCACATTGGCGTAGGTAAACTCAGCCATCGCGATGGTCCCCTCCTTTTAGGCTCTCTATTTGCCGATGAGTAAATTTTATCTGTAACAGTTTAGGCTCCTGAAATGGGGTTCATTCACGGGTCGTTATTTCGACGGGCTAAGATAATACTTTTATCTAAGGTTTTCCACACCGAAATCTTCCTTAATAAAACAGGGCCTGATAGATAAATACCAGGAGGCCGGTCATCAGAAAATTGCCTTCCACCAGGGCTTCCAGGGCGATGCCGGGATGCAGACGGTCCTGTTCATAGGCCATAATACAGAGGGACAGGGTGAGCAGGGGTAACAGCAGGACCAAGGTCGCCGGATTGGTGGCGCCTGACAGGGGCCCTGCGATCAGGATCAAGGCGGTCAGCAGCAAAACGGCCTTTAAAAGGCGCAGGGTCCGTTTTTCTCCCAGGGCAATGGGCAGGGTCTCTGTGCCCACCATCAGATCCCCCTGGACCTGGAACATACTAAAGGCGATGGCCCGCGCATAGCTCATCCAGAATACGATCAGCCCGGTCACAAGAGCGCCAGACCATTTCATGCCGCCGGTCTCCAGGAGCGGAAGGACGACGATAACGGCGGTCCAGGCCAGGGCCTCGGAAAGGCTCCTCGATCCAGGGATATCCTTGATCCGCGTATACCGGTATCGACCTGCCATGGTCTTTGGGAGCAAGGGGACGCTGTAGACGAGCCCCAAGGCGCTGAGCCCTGAAAGCACCACAAGGGTGATGATGCCGACGGTATAGGCCAGGACCAGGGCGGTTACCAGGGCCGACATGCCGGTGACCCCTAAGAGGAACTTGTGATGCCGTAAAAAGCTGGCCCGGTCCGGTTCGTTGTAGGCGCTGGCCCCCTTGTCCAGAAACCGATTGAATATATGCATGGCATAGATATAGAAAAAGGCCAGGATGGGAAAGACCAGGTTGTGTCCCCTGCCCGAGAGCACACCTGCGGCATAGGCCAGGGAAAACCCCCCGGCCCCGGCGATCAGGTTGCTCAGTACCAAAAACCGCAGGGCCTGTCCGGGCCACCGGATAAATCCGGTTTCCCCCCACCCCCGAATCCCCTCGATTTCCTTGACCACGCTTTTGATCATCCAGTGGGGGGTGGAGGCCCCGGCGGTGAGTCCCACCACATTCATTTGGGAAAGGGCCTTTTTATCCAGATCTTTTTCCGTCTCCACGTGAAAGGTGGGCATCCCTTGTTCCCGGGATATTTCCACCAGACGCTGGGTATTGCCGCTGTGATATCCGCCTACCACCACCATGGCATCCACATGGCCCTTAAAGGTCTTGACCTCCTCTTGACGCTCGTGGGTGGCGTCGCAGATGGTGTCAAAGACCCGGATATCCGGGAAACGCCCTCGAAGGACGTTTACGATCTGGTTGAAATTCGCTGCATTCTGGGTGGTTTGGGCCACTACGAACGGTTTTTCCATGTGGGGCAGGGCGGATACGTCCCGGGTCTCCTGGATGACATGGGCGGGTATTTGGCTGTACCCCATGAGCCCCACCACCTCGGCGTGATTCTGATCCCCTACAATGATGGCGGTGTGGCCCTTGAGGGTATAATGACGGATAATGGCCTGGACCCGGGTCACTTTGGGACAGGTGGCATCAATGACGCTAAGCCCGCTTTGCTCCAGCATCTCCTGCTTCTGGGGAGGGATGCCGTGGGCCCTGATGATGATTTTTCCGCTGCCCAGCCCCTCCACATGGTCAGCAGTCCTCACCCCTTTGGATTCCAGCAGTTCAAGCACCTGATGATTGTGGATCAGGGGGCCGAAGGTGAAAAGAGGGCCTTCGTTCTTATTGGCTTCTGTAAGGACGATCTCCATGGCACGGCGCACGCCCATGCAGAACCCCGCTGTCTTGGCCAGCTTTACCTTCATGAATGGGTGGTTCCTGTCTTGGCCCGCGGCGGATGGAGAGGGGAAAAGGATGGGGCCGGCCCATTCAGGACAGCGAAGTACCGGTCCATAGCGTCCATGATGGTGGACAAATCCCGGACCCCTGTAAAGGTCCCCCTGAACCGGCTGCTGTGGGGAAGGCCCTTGGTGTATTTGAGCAAAAGTCCGCGCATGGCCCTGGATGCCCGGTCCTCCCCTATCTGATCTTTCAGTGATTGGAAGTGCGCCAGAATAACGGCCCGGCGTTCCACAAGGCTGGGCCGGCGCACGGGACGCCCTGCCTCAAGGTCCAGAATCTGCCTCAGGAGCCAGGGATTGCCGATGGCCCCCCGGCCCACCATGACCCCGTCACAGCCGGTCTGTCTCAGCATGAAAAGCGCCATATGCGGGGTGGTGATGTCACCGTTTCCAATTACCGGAATATGAAGCCGCTCTTTGACTTCCTTGATGATGCCCCAATCCGCGGACCCAGCAAACCCCTGGGTGACATACCTGGGGTGTACGGTAATAACATGGGCCCCGGCCTGTTCCAGCAGGGCCGCAATGTCCGGGGCCATGGGGGTGTTCGGTGACCAGCCGGCCCGCATCTTAACGCTCAGGGGCACGGGACAGACCTTGGCCACTGCATGGACGATCTCTGCGGCCAGATCGGGGTTCTTGAGCAGTGCCCCGCCTCCCCCTGTCCGGATTACCTTTCGGGCCGGACACCCCATGTTGATGTCCACCATATCCGCCCCGGCCTCAACAATCAGTTTGGCCGCCTCGGCCATGGTAGCCGGATCAGGCCCGAATATCTGTACGGCCAGGGGTTTTTCTTGGGGAGTACTTTTCAGGTACCTCCGGGTCTTTTCACCGCCCCGCACCAGCCCTGTGGCGCTTACCATTTCGGTGGTGACCAGGGCCACTCCCATCTGCTTGGCGATCAGCCTGAAGGGAAGGTTGGTGATGCCCGCCATAGGGGCCAGGACCAGCCGGTTTTGTAATCTCAGGTCTTTGATTTGGAGCATGGGCGCCTGTTCTATTGGTGACGTTTCCATGGGTCGGGGATGACTATTTCACATACGGGAGCATCTTTTTAAACTCCTCAGTCCCCGCCTTTTTCAACAGCTGAAAAATGATGGTTTCCGCCGAGGTGATCACTGCGCCTGCGTCCCGCATGAGTTCCAGTCCGATCCTCCAGTTGTCCGTTGTCCGGGAATCCACTGCATGGTGAGGAATGTGTACCCGGTATCCCCGCTCCAGGAGGGCCACACAGGTCTGAAAAATACAGATGTGGGTTTCCACCCCCATGAGGATGATGTTGTGCAGTCGCACCTCCTCCAGGCGTTTGTTAAAGGCCTCCACGCGTAAGCAGTTGAACTCCATTTTTTCAATGGGCGCGTAGTCCGGGAGATGCTCCCGGATCTCAGAAAGGGTCGGTCCCAGACCCCCGGGGTTTTGTTCGGTAAGGATGATCGGGAGATCAAACCCCTCTGCCAGGTGAATGAGCTTGACGGCCCTGTCGATCACCCGCTCTTTTCCGCCCATGGCGCCCATGAGTTTCTCCTGCATGTCCACAATGACCACCCCGCTGTTTTCCCTGCGAAGTAAAGATATATCCGTTATCCGTTTCGATTCGTGTGGTTGCATTTATTTGTTTCTCCTTAATGGGTTTTCTCGTGTCCCAGGAGGATCATCCGTTCCTTTTGGGCCGCAGCCCGCTTTTGTTCCCATATGTCCCAGTCCTTTTTGAGCCGGGCCAGTTCCCCGTCAATGGCCGCGACATCCCCCATGGGGTCCCTGTTTCGGACCTTTACGGCTTCGCGTCGCTTTTTCAAGGTTCGAACCCGGTTTTTGATGGACCGCATGGCCTCCAGGGCCTCGGTTTCCCTATCCGTGGGGACCTTTATTTTCCCGTCACACACCGGGAGGGACACGCCTTGTTCCAGAGGATCTTTTCCAGCCATTTTTTTGCCGCCTTTTGCCATGCCTATCTTCACGCCAGGCCTCGGCGCCTTTGCGAAAGCATTGCATTTTTATCCAAAGGAGTATAGAAAATAGGGGAGCCGTGTGTCAATTATAGAAGCTTCCGGACCTCTTTTATGCAACGTTAGAGTCTTAGATTGAAACTTCTATGCAAAAAGCGAAGATGTTTTGTTGAGGTTAACGCCTTTGAACCATTAGCGATAAAGGTGTCAGGTGTCAGGTGTCAGGGTTCGGGTGTCAGGGTTTATTGTTTGCTGAAACCTGAAACCCGGAAACACTGGCCACTGATTTGGTTGCGGCCGTAGGCCGCATTGGGGTAGACCAACCATGGTCTTGGGCGAGCCAACTTCATGCCATGGAGGGAGATTTGACACTGGAACCAAGAAGCCATCCAAAAATCCGTCGACTGATGGACAAGGGAGTGACCATTCCCAATCCGCTCACCCTTGATGTGGGGGATGAGGTCCATGTGGATCGGATTTCAGGCAACGGAGTGACCCTCTATCCCGGATGCCGTATTTATGGCGAAAAAACGGTGATCGCCCCAGGGGCGCAAATCGGGTATGAAGGGCCGGTGACCATGGACAATTGCCGGATCGGCCCTTTTGTGGAACTCAAAGGCGGCTATTTCCATGAAGCGGTCTTTTTGGACCGCTCGCGCATGGGCCTGGGCGCCCAGGTGCGGGCGGGCTGTATCCTGGAGGAAGGGGCGAGCGGGGCCCATTGTGTGGGCTTGAAGCAGACCATCCTTTTTCCCTTTGTTACCCTGGGGAGCCTCATCAATTTCTGCGACTGTCTCATGGCCGGCGGGACCGGCCCCAGGGATCACAGTGAGGTGGGGAGTGCCTACATCCACTTCAATTTTACGCCCAATGGGGACAAGGCCACGCCCTCCTTGTTCGGCGATGTGCCGAAAGGGGTCATGCTCAACCAGCCGCCTGTCTTCCTGGGCGGACAAGGAGGCGCGGTAGGTCCCCTGCGCCTGGGTTTCGGCAATGTGGCTGCCTCCGGGACCATCCTTCGCAAGGACATGCTCGAAGAGGGCAAACTCATCATCGGGAAGGCCTATCGGGGGGGAGTGGTTCCCTTTGTGCCCAATCAATACGGTGGTGTACCCCGTGTGGTGGAAAACAACCTGGTCTATCTCGCCAATCTATCGGCCCTGACTCAGTGGTATGTTCAGGTGCGGCAATCCCTTTTCAGTTCCCGTGAACTGGGCGATTTGATCCTTTCCGGCGCCCTGGAAAATCTGAATAGGGCCATTGAAGAGCGGTTGAAGCGGCTTGAGGACCTGGCCCTGAACCTGTCCGAAGTCAAGGGGAAAGGGGGGCAGACAGCCCCTCCCGGGCGGGAGCTGCACTCGCATATGGATGAGCTGGCCGGCATTTTCAAGTCCCCCATGGCGGCCGAGGCCGGTATTAATGCCCGGGATCGGTTTCTGGAGGGGTTACACCGTGGGCTCAAGCATGGGCCCCCTTCCTATACAGAGGTTATTCAGGGGCTGCCCGCCTCGGTCAGCCAGGAGGGGACCCAATGGCTTCAACAGATCCTTGAACGCCTGTGTCGGGCGTCGGCGGCCGTATTGCCCGGGATGGGTCTGTTTTCCCATTTGGGGGGTAGGGGATAGATGGGCAGACTGTTCGGTACAGACGGGATCAGGGGAAAGGCCAATCAACCGCCCATGGACGGCCAAACCGCCTTTCAGGTGGGCCAGGCCGTTACCCGTTTGCTCAAGGTGGAAAAAAGACCGTTACATGTGATTGTGGGGAGGGATACCCGCAGTTCAGGGACCATGCTGGAGAGCGCGGTGGCAGCCGGAATCGCGTCCATGGGGGGGGATGCCCGCCTGGCCGGGGTGCTGACCACGCCCGGGGTGGCCTTTCTGACGCTCGATAC
>JAIPDZ010000123.1 GCA_021737425.1 Deltaproteobacteria bacterium | reverse complement strand
GAAATCCGGTCTACGTGCTTGTTTGTCTCCTGAGAAAAGCGTCGTATGAAGTGTTCCGCAAGAAGGGGGATATCCGCTTTCCGGGATCGAAGGGGCGGCATCGTAAAGGAAATGACGTTCAACCGATAGTAGAGGTCTTCACGAAATGCCTTTTCCTTTATGGCCGCTTCAAGATCTCTGTTGGTGGCCGCAATGATCCGAAAATCCACTTCCAGGGGCTGTGTCCCGCCCACCCGGTAAAACACCTTGTCTTCGATGACCCGTAACATGTCGATCTGCATGCGCATGCTGATTTCACCGATTTCGTCCAGAAATAGGGTCCCGCCGTGGGCCATTTCCAGCCGACCCTTCTTGGTGGCCTTGGCGTCCGTGAACGCCCCCTTCTGGTGGCCGAAAAGCTCGCTTTCCAGGAGATGCTCCGGAAAACTTCCACAGTTCACCACCACAAAAGGTCCATTGTTTCGGGAACTCTTGGTGTGGATCGCCTTGGCGGCCAGACCCTTGCCCGTGCCGGTCTCCCCCGCAATCAACACCGTGGACTCTGTCCCGGCGACGTCTTCTATGAAAGTGAATACTTCCTGCATGGGGGCTGCCTGGCCGATCATGTTCTCAAACCGGGTCCGGTCCTTATCCTGGGCCCTCAAGAAAAGATTTTCTCTTTCCTGTGCCTGATGCCGCAAGACCTTCTCGATCACAATTCCCAGCTCATTGGGATCGAAGGGTTTCAGAAGATAATCGTTGGCGCCCAATTTCATGGCATCGACGGCATTGGTGATGGAACCATAGGCGGTAATAATGATCACGGCCACGTCAGGATCGTTCTGCTTCACTTCTTTGAGCACATCGAGTCCACTCATCCCCTCCATCTTCATATCCACCAGGAGGATATCGAACTTCACATTTTTCAATCGATCGAGGGCGTCTTCCCCGCTGGCAGACACCTCCACCTGATACCCATCCCGCTCGAGCCATCCTTGCAGGGACTCCCGCATGATCAGTTCATCGTCGACGATCAGTATTTTTGCGCTCTCCATGAAACCCCTCTCTGTCTATGGTCCATATTCAGTCGGTTACGTCAGGGCCTGACCCGTCCACCGGAAAGGTCACTATAAAGGTAGCCCCCTTCCCTACTTCGGATTCCACACGAATGCTCCCCCCATGCTCTTTGATAATGCCGTACACGACCGAAAGGCCCAGGCCCACGCCTTTTCCTTTCTTCTTGGTGGTGAAAAAGGGCTCAAAGAGCCTGGACAGATGCTCCTTGGATATCCCCACCCCCGTATCTGTCACCCGGACCACGATCTCCTTGTTTTTCTTATGCATTCGGCTCTCTATCCGAAGCTCGCCGCCGGACGACTCCATGGCCTCCGCCGCATTGGAAATCAAATTCATGAAGATCTGCTGGAGCTGATCTTCAGAACCCGTAATATTTGGAAGGTCATCATCCAGATCGGTTTCGGTTTTAATACCCTTGATCTTCATGAGATTGGCATTTAAAAACAGCGATTTTTCGATCACCTGGTTCAGATTCACGGCCTCCGGTTTGACTTTGGACTGCCGGGAAAAGGCCAGGAGGTTGGAGACAATCCGGCCGATTCGCCGCGTCTCTGTTTCCATGAGATCGATGTAACGCTTGAACTGCTCGATCTGATCTTCCCCGAGGCTCTGCTCCCCGATGATCCGCTTTTGCAGCATGATCAGATTCAGAATCCCGGCAACGGGGTTGTTGATCTCGTGAACCACCGAAGCGGAAAGTTTTCCAAGAGAGGCCATCTTGTCCTGGTGCAGCACCTTGGCATGGCTTTCCTCAAGCTGCCGGGTCCTTTCTTCCACCATGGCCTCAAGCCGCCGGGTGATCTCCTCCTCCTGGTTCTTCCTTTCGGTGATATCCCGGCTGACCTCGATGAATCGGAGAATTTTGCCATCCTTTTCCCATATGGGGAATATGGTCACCTCAAAGTACCGTTGCCCGCCGTCGTGATTCACCCGGGTGAGCACCTGCTGGCTGGGCCGCTTGTTCCGGATGACTTCATTGAGCGGGCATACAATGTCGCCGGATTCACAGGGGGTCGGAACATTCTGAAAGACCTCGTGGCAGGTCCGGCCGATCACCTCCTCGCGGGTATACCCCATTTGCTCCAGGAACGATTTGTTGACCTCCACAATCTTCCGCTCCGGCGTGATCACCAGGATAAAATCCTGAATGCCGTCCACAATGGTCGCCAGTTCTTCGCTCCGCTCCTCCAGGGCCTTTTCGTGGAGTCTGACCGTGTTCCACAAAAGGCGGAATACATAGTGCGCCAGAAGACGAATGTGATCCGGCTTGGTGGCGTAAATATCCTCGAAAACCGCATCATCCGCTTGCATACAGATGAGAAGGTTGATCTCATGAGCCGGATCATAAAGGTCATGATAGTCTTCAACGGTTGTAAGGCCCAGTTTCCGCGCGAGCAATATCCCCGGAGACTGAGCATCAGGATCGGCCACCGCGACAATTCTGGCGCCGTTGGTATACTGATCCCTGTAGGAATAGACGTCTTCAATGAATTCCGAACAGAAGGAGCCCCCTCCCACCAGCCCAATCCGTACCATTTTCCCCTCTTGACGTGATGCCGTCATTCGCTTCTCCTTTTCCACACGGGCCCTTATCCGCTTGAAAACCCGTTTGAACGCCGGGGTGACAGCCCGGTACCGATTCCAGGATTGATGTATTCGTAAAAAGTCAAAATCTCACGCAAAGTCGCAAAGCCCGCAAAGGTAAATTATTAAAATTAATATAGTTTTTTCCCTGCGTCCCCGCGCCTCAGCGCGAAAACATACTTTTTACGGGACTATCAGAATTGTATGTAAATTTACTGTAGCACCGACGCACATGGCGATTCAAGGTGATATTTTTCACCTCCAGGCTTTCCAAATTTTCAGAAAACGCCGAGCCGGCGCCTTCTCGGTTTTTTGTTGACAGATGGGTAGGGGTATGAGAAAAATCACTTCTATATTTTGTTTGTGGGCCATATGTTGCCCCCCCTTGTGTGGAATTAGCCGAAGGAGTCTTTGATGTCAGAGAAAACCGTTGGATCCGTTATGGTGGTTGGAGGAGGAATTGCCGGAATGCAGGCGGCTCTTGATCTGGCCGATTCAGGGTACCTCGTCCATCTGGTGGAAAAATCCTCCGCCATCGGCGGGGTCATGAGTGAATTGGACAAGACCTTTCCTACCAACGATTGCGCCATGTGAATTATCTCTCCCAAACTGGTCGAGGTCGGCCGGCATCTGAACATCAACCTGATCACCTGTGCTCAGGTTGAGGACGTTCAAGGATCAGAAGGAAATTTCAGGGTCACCGTTCACAAGACACCCAGATACGTCGATGAAGCCAAATGTACGGCCTGCGGCGACTGTGCTGAGGTCTGTCCGGTATCGCTTCCCAGCGAATACGATCACGGGCTCGTGGACCGGAAAGCCACCTACAAGAAATATGCCCAGGCCATTCCGGGCGCATATGCCATCGAAAAGACCGATAAGGCCCCCTGCCGCCTGGCCTGCCCGGCCGGACTGAATGTGCAGGGCTATGTCCAGATGGTGGGTGAGGGAAAATATAAAGAAGCACTTAAAATCATCATGGAAGACCTGCCCCTTCCGGGCGTATTGGGCCGCATCTGCCCCCATGGCTGTGAAGACGCCTGTCGGCGGTGTGAAGTAGACGATCCCGTGGCCATACGGAATCTCAAACGGCTGGCCGCGGATCAGTGTGACCCCAGGAGCATTAAGATCGACTGCCTGCCTCCGCGCGATGAAAAGGTGGCCATCATCGGTTCCGGTCCCGCCGGACTCTCCGCTGCCTATCACCTGGCCCGGAAAGGGATCCTGTCCACCATATATGAGGCGCTCCCCGAACCCGGCGGAATGCTGCGGGTCGGTATTCCGGATCATCGCCTTCCCCCCGGAATCCTCGATCAGGAGATCGAACTCATCACCAATCTCGGTGTTGAGCTGAAAACCAGCACGCCCCTGGGTCCTGACCTAAGCGTGGACGATCTCTTTAACGAGGGATATGAGGCCGTCTATCTGGCCCTCGGCTCCCATAAGGGGATCGAACTCGGCATCCCCGGAGAAAAGTCTCAGGGGGTCCGCCAGGGGGTGGATTTTTTGCGTGAGGTGAACCTCAAGGGTAAGGCCCATGTGGGCAAGCGGCTGGCCATCATCGGCGGCGGGAATGTGGCCATTGACGTCTCGCGTTCTGCCGTTCGCCTCGGGGCCGAAGAAGTGACCATCCTCTACCGCCGTACCCGGGCCGAGATGCCCGCCTGGGAGGAAGAAATCCAGGCAGCGGAAGCCGAGGGCGTCAAGATCGTCTACCTGTGTGCCCCGCAGGAAGCCCTCACTGAAGAGGGGCATATTGTGGGGGTAAGGTGTATTCGCATGGAGTTGGGTGAACCCGATTCATCAGGTCGAAGACGCCCCGTTCCCATACCGGGGAGTGAATTCGATATGGAGATCGACCAACTCATCCCGGCCATCGGTCAGCGACCGGACCTTTCGGCGCTCGACGATATAGAGGGTCTCGATTTCACCCGATGGGGGACCACGGAAGTCGATCCCGTGACCTATGAAACCGGACGAAAGGGCCTCTTTGCCGGGGGGGATCTTCAGACCGGGCCCTGGGTGGCCATCGGTGCCGTGGCAGCGGGCCGTGAAGCTGCGGAATCCATTTCAAGATATCTCGACGGGAGGGATATGGCCGAAGGCCGGACCCCCATCGCAGCCGACAATCCGCAATACCGGCCCATTCCCGAGGACGAAACGCCCAGAGCGCGGGCCAAGATGCCCGAGCTTTCTTTGAAAAAGCGGGGGCGCAACTTTGAGGAGGTGGAACTCGGCTATGATACAGAGGAGGGCGGGTACGAAGCCGGCCGATGTCTCAATTGCGGGTATTGCTGTGAATGCTATCAGTGTGTGGAGGCCTGTGGC
Source organism: Deltaproteobacteria bacterium (assembly GCA_021737425.1). Taxonomy (GTDB): domain Bacteria; phylum Desulfobacterota; class DSM-4660; order Desulfatiglandales; family Desulfatiglandaceae; genus JAIPDZ01. The sequence goes on along the minus strand of JAIPDZ010000123.1, from coordinate 7,095 downwards.
GCCGATGCCGTGACCCTGGAAACCCATGCGCAACAGTCGGAGAAGCTGGAGTTGAACGTCGGGTCCATCATCCTGGCCCCGGGATTTCAGCCATTTGACCCATCTGAATTTGAGACCTACAACTACGCGAATCATCCCAGCATCATCACGGCCATGGAATTCGAGCGGATCCTGTCCGCTTCCGGGCCCACCACCGGCCATCTGATCCGGATGTCCGATCACAAGGAACCGAAAAAGATTGCCTGGCTCCAGTGCGTGGGATCCAGGGACATCAACCGCTGCGATCATGGATACTGTTCCTCGGCCTGCTGCATGTACGCCATTAAGGAGGCGGTGATCGCCAAAGAACACGCCGGGGATGATCTGGACTGCGCCGTCTTCTTCATGGATATACGAACCCACGGAAAGGACTTCGAACGCTATTATGACGACGCCCGGGAAAAACACGGGATCCGGTTTGTCCGGTCACGGGTCCATACCATTGATCCGGCGGACGAAGGCGAAGACGTCGTCATCAAATACGCCGATGAACACGGCAACTTCCATGAAGAAACCTTCGACCTCGTGGTCCTCTCTGTGGGCCTGGAAACCGCACCGGATGTGGCGGCCCTTGCCAGGGAGATGGACATCGAACTGACCGAGGGAGAATTCTGCCAAACCTCATCCTTCCAACCGGCAGCCACCTCCCGGAAAGGGGTGTACGTCTGCGGCGCTTTTACCGGTCCCAAGGACATCCCCCAGTCTGTCATCGAGGCCAGCTCGGCAGCCACCGAGGCCGGAGGGCTCCTCAGCGCGGCAAGGGGGACACTCACTCGGAGCCGGGAGATTCCCGAAGAGCGCACCATCGTGGGTGAACGCCCCAGAATCGGTGTATTTGTCTGCCAGTGCGGCATCAACATCGGCGGTGTGGTGGATGTGGGTTCAGTGCGGGATTATGCGGCCTCTTTACCCTATGTGGAATATGTGGCGGATAACCTCTACAGCTGCTCCCAGGATACTCAGGACGCCATGACCCAGGTCATCAAGGAAAACAACCTCAACCGAATTGTGGTGGCGGCATGCACACCCAAGACCCATGAGCCCCTCTTCCAGGAAACCCTCATCAATGCCGGGCTCAACAAGTACCTCTTCGAGATGACCAATATCCGGAATCAGGACTCCTGGGTTCATAAGGATGAGCCCACCATGGCCACGGATAAGGCCAAGGACCTGGTGAGGATGGCGGTGGCCAAGGTGGCCTTATTGGAGCCGCTGAAAGAAGTCGAGGTGGATGTCGACCCAAAGGCGCTGGTGGTGGGGGGCGGTATATCGGGGATGGTGGCCGCCAGGAGTCTCTCGGCCCAGGGGTATGATGTCTGTGTCGTGGAAAAATCCGATACCCTGGGGGGACAGGCCCTGAATCTGTTTAAGACATGGAAGGATGAGGATATTCAGAAAAATCTCCAGGACCTGATCCGCGCAGTGGATGCCGACCCGAGAATTGACATCCGTCTCAGCACCGAACTGACCAAGGTGGATGGATTTGTGGGGAGTTTTGCCACAACCCTTCGTACCGGCGAGAAAGAAGATACCTTCGAACACGGTGTGGCGGTCATCGCCGCAGGAGCGAGTGAATTCAAACCGGATGAATACCGCTACGGAGAGGACCCCCGGGTGGTCACCCATCAGGAGCTGGACAAACGGTTCATGGAGGATGATCCATCGCTTCGGGATATCAAGGATGCGGTATTCATCCAGTGTGTGGGCTCCAGGGACGAAGAGCGGCCCTACTGCTCCCGGGTATGCTGCACCCATTCCATGGAAAGCGCTCTCCATCTCAAGGAAATGAACCCGGATATGAACGTCTCGATTCTGTATCGGGATATCCGGACCTACGGGGAGAGGGAATACCTCTACCGAAGGGCGAGGGCCGCCGGGATCCTCTTCTTCAGGTATTCACGGGACCAGAAACCTCAGGTCAGAACAACAGACCACGGGCTTGAAATTGAAATCGTGGACAGCATTCTCGGAAGACCGCTCCTCATACGGGCGGACCTGTTATCCCTGGCCACGGCCATCGTCCCCTATAAAGACGAAAGACTGGCGCAGTTTTTCAAGATCCCCATGAATGCAGATGGGTTTTTTGTGGAGGCCCACGCCAAACTGGGGCCTTCGGAATTTGCAACCGATGGTGTCTTCCTCTGCGGCATGGCCCATTATCCCAAACCGATCGATGAATCGGTGGCCCAGGCTCAGGCAGCCGCCTCCCGTGCAGTGACTCTGCTGGCACGAAAGCACATTCAGGTGAGCGGCACCATTGCCGAGGTTAACCCCATGCTGTGCAGCAGTTGCGGTGTGTGTGTGGAATTGTGCCCCTACTCAGCCCCGTCCTTCATCGAAGAAGGGCACTTTTCCGGGAAAGCGGAAATCAATTCCGTCCTGTGCAAGGGGTGCGGCCTGTGTGTGGCGTCCTGTCGTTCCGGCGCCCTCAATCTCAAGGGATTCGGGACCGATCAGATCATGGCGATGATCAATGAAATATGAGCCCTTAAATAATCGATGGAACTGCATATCAGGGATTCCATAAAACGGATTTTATCCACTTTGCTGAATGGATGAACGACATACAAACAGGAGAAAGAAATGAGTGGCCGGGAACCCAAGATCACGACATTTTTATGTAACTGGTGCAGTTATGGCGCTGCCGACTTAGCGGGGGTGAGCCGTTTTCAGTATCCGCCCAATTTTCGCATTATCCGGGTCCCCTGTTCCGCCAGGGTGAGCCCCAAGTTTATCCTCTCTGCCTTTCGGCATGGCTCAGACGGCGTCTGGGTTTCCGGGTGACACCCGGGAGACTGCCATTACCTGGAAGGTAATTACTACGCCAGAAGAAAATTCGCCCTGTTAAAAGGATTGCTGGAACACATCGGGATCGAACCCGGGAGGCTTCATTTTTCCTGGATCTCCTCGGCAGAGGCGACCAAGTTTGTGGAGGTGGCCAATATTGTGGCCGAAGAGGTGAAGGCCCTGGGTCCCGCCGGTTATTTCATCAAGGAGAGGGCTGAGGTGGCATAATGATCGAGTATGGTGAAAAAATCAGAGAAATCGCATTGAAGCTCCTGAAAAACAAGGAAGTGGATGTGTTCATTGGCTACAAAAAGGGCACCGTTCCCATGATGAATGAACCGGTCCTGATTACCGATCCCGACCAAGTGGAGTCCCTTTACTGGGATAGCTTTTGTGCATTGAACCTGTGTAATTATTTGACCAAGCGCACAGATAAAATCGGCATTGTCGCCACCGGCTGTAATTCCCGGAACATTGCCACCCATATAGTGGAAAACCAGATTAAAAGAGACCAGCTGTACATTGTGGGGGTCCCGTGCGAGGGGATGATCGACCATCGGGCGGTCATGCGGACAATCAAGCAAAGGGAGATCACAGACATTCGGGAAGAAGGAGACCGCTTCACGGTAGTGGGCAAGGATTTTGAGGAAACCTTTGAAAAGAAGACATTTCTCCAAAACAACTGTGCCACCTGCACCCACCGCAATCCTGTAATTTACGACGAGATGGTAGGGGAGCCCGTGGAGGAACAAACCGATGTGGCCCCCTTCAAGGATGTGGAAAAAATAGAACAGATGGCGCCTGAGAAACGCCAGGGCTTTTTTGCCCGCCTCACATCCCGGTGCCTGCGTTGCTATGCCTGCCGGAACGCCTGTCCCTTGTGCTACTGTCCCACCTGCTTTGTAGACGAATCCACACCTCAATGGGTGGGCAAGAGTATTGATCCCACAGACACCCTGACCTTTCACTTTCTGAGGGCCTATCACTGTGCGGGAAGGTGCACCGATTGCGGGGCCTGTGAACGGGTCTGTCCGGTGGGGATTAAGATGCGGCAATTTACCAAGAAATTAAACAAGGACTGTCAAGAACTCTTTTCGTGGGAAGCCGGCCTGACCCTGGATCAGCGGCCTCCTTTGGATGTGTACAGCCCGGATGACTATAACGAGTTTATCAAATAGGCGGATCACCAATGCAATAATGGGTCCTTCCAGAGAAGCAAACCCAGCGGTCATTCTTGCCGTGCCGGGTCCCCTTTTCTGGCAAAAAAGAGGAAGTACCTGATGACAGCAAAGATTTTCTCCAAGAAAGAATGGACACAGGCCTTAGAGGAATTGAAACAGGCCTACAGGGTATTCGCACCTGTGAAAGACGGAGACTTCCATACCTTCATGCCGTTGGAAAACGGAAAGCAGCCTGATTTTGATTATCCAAACAGCAGGCTCTCTCCTAAGTCCTTGGTTTATCCCGAATCGGAACGCATGTTTGAGTTTTCCTTAGATGAATCGGATTCCGATGCCTACATCCTGAAGGAAGCCCCCAAGGACTTCTCTCCCCAGGCAGTGGTGGGGATCCGGCCCTGTGATAGCCATGCTTTTCAAATCGTCAAACGCAACTTCGATAACCCGGAATATCAAGATCCCTATTGGGTGCAGCACTTCGAATCCACTACCCTGGTGGGGTTGGGCTGCAACACCCCCTGCAGCACATGTTTCTGTACAGAGGTGGGCGGAGACCCCTTCAGCGAACACGGACTGGATGCCCTTATGATCGATCTGGGGGAATCCTATCTTGTCAAGGCCCTAACCGATAAAGGCGAAGCCTTTTTAAATTCTGCATCCGGCGGAAACTCGGCCGATGACGCGGGCCTTCAAAAGGCCGAAGAACTGGCCGCATCGGCACGGGAGCAAATCAAGGTGTCGGTCCCCACGGACAAACTCCAGGACAAGGTGGCCACAGACCTGTTCGAGGCCCCATTCTGGGAAGAAGTTGCTTTTGCCTGTCTCAATTGCGGCACATGCACCTATCTCTGCCCCACCTGCTGGTGTTTTGATATCCAGGACGAAATTTCGGGCAAGAGAGGGGACCGGATCAGGAACTGGGACTCGTGCATGTTCCCCCTGTTCACTCTTCACGGCTCAGGCCACAATCCCAGAGATCAGAAACACCAACGGGTGCGCCAGCGCTTCATGCACAAACTCAAGTATTATGTGGATAAATACCAGGACGGGGTGCAATGCTCGGGCTGCGGCCGCTGTGTCAGATATTGTCCGGTGAACATCGATATCAGGGAAGTGTGCAGAAAAATGAACGAATTTTAGAGTCTTTCAGAATTTTGGAGGTTGTTTCATTGGAAAATCCATATCTACCCTATCCTGTTCGCATTGACAGTATTGTTACTGAAACCGAAGACAGGAACCTCAAAACCTTCAGGTTTGTGTTTATAAATCCGGAAGACGAAGAAAAGTTCGCCTATACCCCCGGACAGTTTGCAGAACTCTCCATTGCCGGTAAGGGGGAAATTCCCATCGGCATCGCTTCCTCCCCCACGGAGAAGGGATTTGTGGCGTTCACGGTCAACAAGACCGGTGTGGTCACCACCCATCTGCATAACATGAAAGAGGGCGATGTCATGGGGATAAGGGGGCCCTTGGGAAACTGGTACCCCTGGGAAGAAATGGAAGGGAAAAACGTGGTCATCATCGGGGGCGGGTTTGCCTTTACCACCCTCCGCTCCAGTATCATCTACATGCTGCACCCGGATAATCGTCCCAAGTTCAAGGACATCACCGTGGTTTATGGGGCCAGAAATCCCGGTATGCTGCTGTACCGTGACGAACTGGCCCAGTGGGAACAACGGGACGATATGGACATGCATATCACCGTGGACGGTACGGATGATCCGGACTGGAAATACAACGTGGGATTTGTCCCGGCCATCACAGAGGACAAGATCACCAGTGCCGACAATGCCATCGCCACTGTGTGCGGCCCCCCCATCATGATCCGGTTCACCCAGCCGGTACTCGAAAAGCTGGGCTTTCCGCCGGAGCGCATTATTCTCTCTCTGGAAATGCGGATGAAATGCGGCATCGGCATCTGCGGTCGATGCAACATCGGGGATCAGTACGTGTGTAAGGATGGGCCTGTCTTTACGCTGGCACAGCTCAAACAGCTGCCCGGCGAATACTGATGGCGACATCCGAGAAATTGGAAACAGCGAGAAGGAGATTACGCCATTGAACATCCTTTTCATCTATCCCGAGTTTCCCGACACCTTCTGGAGTTTCAAGCACGCCCTCAAATTCATACACAAAAAGGCCGCCTTTCCGCCCCTGGGCCTTCTCACCTTGGGAGGTATGCTTCCCAGGCACTGGTCCCTCCGCCTCATTGACGTCAACGTAACCCAATTAACGCAGGAGGACCTGGCCTGGGCGGATCTGGCCTTTATCAGCGCCATGGCCGTCCAGAGGGAGTCCGCCCGTGAAACCATTTCCCTATGCAAAGCGGCCGGATTGCGGGTGGTGGCGGGGGGCCCCTTGTTCACCGGTGAATACGACCAGTTCTCCGAGGTGGACCATTTCGTGCTCAATGAGGCGGAGCTGACCCTCCCTTTGTTTTTGAGCGATCTCGAGAAGGCCTCTTTGCAGAAGATATACCGTACCCATGAATATGCGGACATGACCCAGACCCCTGCGCCCATGTGGGAATTGCTGGACATGAAACGCTATGCATCCATGAGTATTCAGTTTTCCCGGGGATGCCCCTTTGATTGTGAGTTTTGCAACGTAACCGCCCTATTCGGTCATCAAACCCGGATCAAAAACAGTCATCAGGTCATTCAAGAACTGAACGGACTTTATGATCTGGGATGGCGTGGTCAGGTCTTTTTTGTGGACGACAACTTCATCGGGAACAAGCGGTACCTGAAACAACACCTCTTGCCCGCACTCATCCAGTGGCGAACAGGAAAAAAGGGAATAAACTTCAACACCGAGGCCTCGGTCAACCTGGCTGATGACAGCGAGTTGATGGACTTGATGGTGCAGGCCGGGTTTAATGCGGTTTTTGTGGGCATTGAAACGCCGGATGAGGAAAGCCTGGCCGAATGCAAAAAAAATCAAAATAAGAAACGCGACCTGATCCAGAGCGTAAAATTAATTCAGCGCGCCGGCTTGCAGGTACAGGGAGGATTCATTGTGGGCTTTGATCATGATACGCCCTCCATCTTCCAGCGGCAGATCGATTTCATCCAAAAAAGCGGCATTGTCA
>JAIPDZ010000122.1 GCA_021737425.1 Deltaproteobacteria bacterium | reverse complement strand
CAAAAGGGCGATTTCGTGGTCCTGGACCGAAGGCTTCGCCACCATCTCCCCCCAAAAATCAACCTTCACCTTATGGGTCCGAAAGAGATGCGCCAACTCGTTGAACTCCGCCAAGTCCACTTTCTCATCTTTGTCTTTGTCAAGCCCGGCCATTACCTTTTGATCCGTGACGCCCAAGTCTGCGAGCACAGCCCCGGTGTCCACCGCCTGCTTGGATGAGTTGTCATACAGGCTCAGCACCACCGCGGTCTCGGGTTTCGGGGTGTGGCACACCAGGCACTCGATGAAGGTCAGGTGGACTTCCTTTTCCGGCAGCCAGTTGTGGGATCGCTCCGGGGCGTGACACGCCAAGCAGGTGTCGTTTCGGGTATTTTCCAGCGCAACTCCTGTTGCTTTCTGAACATAGTGGTAATCGTGGCAGGCGGCGCACAGGGGCGCCAGTTTTTGTCCCTTCCTCCGGGCCTCGGCATGTACACTCTTGAGATAGCTTTTGGATGCGTCCTCATGACATTCGCTGCAATCTACCGGCGACAGGTATTCGGGGTGCGGGAATGCCTTTCCCTTACCGAGTCCGGTAATATCCGCGTGGCAGTCCAGACAGGTCAGACCCTTTTGGGCGTGAATGCTTTGGGCAAACCGGTCGGGCTTTACATGAAGCGAAATGAGCTGGGGCAGCTTTCCCATTAGATCCGGACTCTTATGGCACTGAAGGCAGGCCTCGTTGTCCTGAGCCCCTACCGGCAAAATCAGGCCGCAGAAAACGAACAGGAAGATCACTGAAAACCAGATCACAAACGGGGTCTTTCCAATTTGCATGCCGAATGGTCCCACCCAATCACTCCTGCTTCACCGACGTCTCGAATTTGAGCCCGTATTTCTCAATCTTGGCGTGGAGGGTGGGCCGGGAGAGGCCCAGAAGCTTGGCCGTGCGAGACCGGTTGCCCCCGGTCAGATTCAGGGCCTCACTCACCAGCACACCGGCGAACTCATCCATGCAGGCATCAAAGATATGATCGCTTTTCTGCAGGGCCAGGGCGTTACGCACCCACGCCCGAAGGGGGTCATTCCCCGTCCCGGCCCCAACCGCGCCCGGATCCCTGGTCTCAATCACCTGGGACAGGTCTTCCGGCGACACCGGAGCGCCCCGGTTGAAAATGAGGGCCTTATGAAGGGTGTTGGCGAGCTCGCGAACATTCCCCGGCCACGGACGGTCTTCCAAAACCTTCATGGCCTCCCGGGACATCCCCGGATTGGCCATGCCCACCTCTGCGCTGTATCTAACGAGGAAGTATTCTGCCAGGCGCGGGATATCGTCTGCCCGGTCCCGAAGGGCCGGGATCCAGAGGGTCACCACCTTGAGCCGGTAATAAAGATCCTCCCGGAACCGTCCCTGCTCCAGTGCCTGCTCCAGGTCCCGGTTGGTGGCGGCGATAATGCGCACATCCACGGGAATGGTATCACGGCCGCCCAGGCGTTCAATGCTCTTCTCCTGCAGCAACCGCAGTATCTTGGCCTGAATGCTGGGGGGCATGTCACCGATCTCATCTAAAAAAACCGTGCCGCCGTGGGCCTGCTCTATTTTTCCCACCCTGCGGTGGGCGGCCCCGGTAAAGGCCCCTTTTTCATATCCGAACAGCTCGCTCTCCAGGAGGTTTTCCGGAATGGCCACACAATTGATTACCAGAAACGGTTTGCTGGCCCGAAGGCTGTGCTGATACACCGCCCGGGCCGCCAGTTCCTTGCCCGTACCCGATTCCCCTCGAATCAGGACCGTGGCGTCTGTGGGCGCCACCCGGCCGATGGCCTTGTAAACCTCCTGCATGGACCGGCTCCGGCCGATGATGGCTTCTTTGCCTGCATGCTCCGGTACGGCGTTCATGTGTACCGGAGAACGCATGAACCGGCCGGCCGCAAGGGCCTGTTGGATAACCCCCAACATGTCCGGAATGTCAAAGGGCTTCAAGATATAGTCGAAGGCCCCCAGTTTGGTGGCCTCTATGGCGGTTTCGGTGGTCCCGTAAGCGGTCATGATGATGACCGGGAGTTTGGGCTCTATCCCATGAACGGCCTCAAACGTCTCCAGTCCGTTCATTCCCGGCAGCCGCATATCGAGAATGACCAGGTCCGGTATCGATTCCTGCACCAGCTTGACACCGGCCTCCCCCGAGGGGGCGCCCTGGACGGCATACCCCTCCTCACCGAGAAGCTTCTCAAAACTTTTCCTGAGCTGATCGTCGTCATCAATAATGAGTATGGTACTCACAGCAAAATCCCTTGCCTCGCATCCATCGGTCCCAACAGGGGATGGACAGGCGCCTGTCATGGTTGGACAATGGGAAGGGTAAGGGTAAAGGTGGTCCCTTGTCCTTCCCGTGAACTCACATCCAATCTTCCCCCATGCTCTTCCACGATCCGAAACGCGATGCTCAGCCCCAGGCCGGTCCCCTCTTCCTTGGTGGTGAAAAAGGGATCAAACACCTTTTCCAACACCGATTCCGAGATGCCCGGTCCCGTATCGGTGAGGGTCACGATTGCCCGGCCTTCCGCCGCCCTTTCATGGATCACAATGGACCCGCCCCCCTTCATGGCCTCGCATGCATTTTCAATGATATTGACCAGGGCTTCCTTCAACTGCTCGGGATCCGCCTGGACCCCGGGGAGGGGGCGGTCCCGCTCTATTTTTAGGTCCACCTCATAGGACGTAAGCCGGTGCCGCAAAAGCTGATGCACCGAATCCACCACGGTGGAGGGGCTCATCTGCTGCATGGTGAGCTTGGGGGGCCGGGAAAACTCCAGGAAATTCTCCACAATGGTATCCACATGGCGGATCTCTTCGGAGATCACTTCAAAATCGTCCTGCTGATCGCGGGAGAGATTCAGGGTGCGGCCCAGGGAAAACAGCCGCATCTTCACCGAGGTCAGGGGATTGCGGATGCTGTGGGCCATTCCTGCAGCCAGCCTTCCCACCACCGCCATTTTTTCGGCCTGAAGCAGGGTTTCCCGGCTTCTCGCCAGCTCAAAATGGGTGTGGTCCATATCCGCCATCAACCCCCGAACCCTCTGGCTCAAGGTCTTGACCTCATTCCCCGAATCCCCTGTTACGCCCTTACGGTCCGTCTCCAGGGCCAGCCGGCGTAACGGGCCCAGGATATGATGGATCAGGATAAAGGCCAAAATAACGCCCAACAACAGGACCGCCACAATGGCAATCACGGCACTGACCCGGAGCTGTTGGGCCTGTTCATGGCTCCTTGCCTGCACCGCCCTCATATTCTCCACGTTAAGCTGTTTGAATCTTTCGCACCTATCCAACAGGATGAAAAAGCGATCACGGACCTTATTATGGAGTTTGGCCCCGGTTGTTCGGTCTCCCGACCTGTAGTATCCGATCACCTCATCTTTGAGCCTGATATATTCCTCGTAGCCCGACTCGATGGAATCAAGGGCTCGCTCTTCTTCAGGGGATTCAACAAGGGACCGCACCTCCCGGAGCCGCTGTTTGAAAATCTGCCGGTATTCCCCCAGTTGCCTGAGCCAGTCCGGATCACCGTCTAAAAAATAATAGGATACAAACCCCTTCTGGTTGGCGAGTGCGGTCTCAAGGGCTACTGCGGACTGGAGCGTCGCCATATTTTGGGCCACAATTCCGGACAAAAGGCCCTCCATCCGATAGGTATACCACACCATGATCATGCCGCCTGAGGCGGTGATGCATACCAGGAGGGCCAAAATCAGGTAGATACGGACACGCAGACTAATCCGATACCACATAATCCTCCTGCCAGGTCTCAGTTCCAGCGGAAGACGCCAAGATCTTCACTATCTGTGGATCTATATCCCGCATTGCTTCATCATGTGGAAGACCTGCGCAAACACATCCGTCAGCTTCAGTATGCCTACGATCTCCCCTTCCGCTTTTACCAGCAGGGACTGATGCTGGCCCATGATCAGCAGGTGCACGGCCTCATCCAGTGTGGCCTCGGCCTCAATGAATTCACCCTGTTCAGGGGTGTGCATAAAATGCTTGACCTTGAGCCCGGCCGCCTTTTTGCAGATATCGTTTAACGGGCTTTCCCACAAGGCCGCATTTTCCATTATGGATTTTAAAAATTGGACACTAAACCCGGTATGGGACAGCCTGACCGGGTCCCCTATCTCTGCATATTTGGGCTCCAGTGCCTTGAGTGCATCCAGCTGATTCACCTTACCGACGATTTTATCCTTTTCATCATACACCAGCACGGCCCGATGGAGATAGGCGTTTCTATCTCTGTCAAGCCGGTCTTGGGCCTCTTCCAGGGCCGTATAGGCGTCAAACAGCGTCGCCTCTTGGGAAACCGTTGCATATTCGGCCAGCGGAACCATCGAGTCCTTCACCTTTATTGTTTTCATAATCCCCCGTCAAGTCTTGGAAGTTACCTGGGCCGGGCCGGGTCTTCCCCCCCTTATCACGGCGGACCCAATACCAGGCTCTTTGCAGATTCATCAATTATAGCTAAAAATTCGCGATTGCAAACCAAAATCTTTTCTTCTGCCTCAGTTACGTTATAGGGTTTCAAGAGATTGTATCAACTTAGCATGTTGAAATAGCGATCCCTGAATGAACCCCGTTTCAGAGGCCTACACTGTTACAAGAGATTCAAGGCTGATCGCCTGGAATGGGTCCCGGCCCTTAGATCACAACTTCTATGCAAAAAGCGAAGATGTTTTGTTGAAGTTAACCCATTTGATTCATTGGCAATAAGGTGTCAGGTGTCCCCGCAGATAGCGATAGCGGGATCTTCGACTGGTGTCAGGTGTCAGCAAACCCAAATTCTGAAACCTGAACACTTTTGGTTCCGGCTTGTCCGGATTAGGAAAGGGGGTAAGAACAGCTTCGGATAAGGCCCTGGTCAGAAATGGCTACGGTCCCGCTAACCCGGTTTTCCGATTCCCTTCAATAATATTGAATACGGTCCTTTTAAGTGCTTCAATACTGTTTCCCTCTTTCTTCACAAAGGAGACACTTTCTGAATCATCCGGGGGTCCGGCATAATCAGAGCTCCATGAATGGACCACCACAGGGATGGTGGGGATCCTGTCATACAATTTGAGCAAGATCTTCTGTCCCTCGTCATCGGGCAGGTCCGGGTCCAGGATAATCAAGTCCAGGGGTTCAGTATGGTAGACCCAGTCCAGGATCTCTCTGCAGTTCTTGGCCAACCGGATACGGAATCCCTCGACCTTCATCTCCCGCGCCAGAAAGGCCCTGACATGGGGATTTCTGTCTGCAATCAATATGGTGGCTTGCCGCTTCACAGGTCCTATCCCCGATGATGCTTTTTATGTTCAGAAAGAATTTCAATATTGAGCAGGGCAGGTCATTCCATTTTTACGCCGCTCGCCTTTCAAGGATACCCTTATGGGATCTGCTCCTGAGACTGACCACCGGGACCGGACTCCGACGAATCACCTTTTCAGCGGTCTGTCCAAAAAGGACCCCCGCAAGATTGGTGCGACCCTTTGCGCCCACCACCAATAGATCAGCCCCTTCTTCATCCACCCCTTCCAGCAATTGGTGGAATGGCACGCCGGTCCGGAAAACAATTCTCACCGGAATATGCTCGCAGGAGAGTTCCTTGACCAAATTCCAAATCTCCTCTGCCCGCTCCATTTCCTGGGATTGGGTCCACTCTTCTGCTGAAGGGAAATTACTGGTAATATTGGCTACCTTGCGCACCGCCTCCACATCCCTTTGATTAATGACGTTCAGGATAATAAGGTCGGCATTCAGGTCCTGGGCCAGCTCAGCGGAAAATTCCAGGGTCTCCTTCGAATAGTCCGAAAGGTCAATGCCCACCATGATCTTTTTGATGTTTTTCATCTGTTTCCCCTTTCTCTGTTCTCCGCGCACCGTCATCCGGGTACCTGCCGCAGCTCAAATCCTTTGAAACCGCCACATAAAAGGTGGCCCCCGTAGGGGCATCCCCGTTGATCCAAACACATCCGCCGTGGCGTTCCGCAATCTCCTTGACAATGGACAGCCCCAAACCCGACCCGGCTGTCCCTCCTGCGGTTTTGGTCCGTTTAAAGATCTCAAAGAGCTTTTCCCTGTCCTCAGGGTCAATCCCCTGTCCGTCATCTGAAAACGACAAGATGTGATGTTGATCGTCCTCCCTGTAATTGATCCTGATTTCAGACAGGGCTTCTCCGCCGTATTTAAGGGCGTTGTCCACAAAATTCCGGAACACCCGGGTCATGGCCATTCTGTCTCCTACAATCTCCGGGAGGTCACTGGACCGCCACTGGACATGGTGCCGTTTCATATCTGCGGCAAACTCTTCCTTGGCGGCTTCCGCGATTTCGTTCAAATCGATATTCTCAAGAGTAAGCGGCGCTTCCTTGGCGGCCATATAGGCGTTGATGGTGTCCACAAGCGCCAGCATCTCCTCTGCACTCTTTAAAATATGGCGGCAGTGCTCCCGCCCTTTTTCATCCAACATGGGACCGTACTTCTCTGAAAACCGTTTGGTCAGGCCGCAAAGGCTCACGGCCGGGCTTTTCAGGTCGTGGGATACGGAATAGGCAAAGAACTTTATGGTGTTCTTTTTTTCCGTAAGTTCATCGACCTTGGCCCCCAGGTCCTCATACAGCCTGGCATTGTCCACGGCCACTGCAATCTGGTTTCCCAGGGCGATCAACAGGTCGATGCTGTCCTGCTTTAAAATCAGCTCTTTGTCCGTAGCCAGGTTCATGACCCCCAGCACCTGGTCCCGGGTAATGAGCGGCGTACACAAAACCGTGTGTAGGCCCTTGCTGGAGAGAAGGGCCACCCGCTTCTGGTCCCCGAGGTCGGACACGTGTTGCGCAATAAATGACCGGGTCTTTACGGCCTTGCCTGAAAAACCGGTATCCACGCTCACCTGCTCCAGTCCACCCGGATCTATGCCGTGGTGTGCCACAAGTTCCATTTCTTTCCCCCCTTCGGTCATCAGATAGATCCTCCCGGCGCGAAGATCGAAAAAATCCAGGACTCTCGAAAGTGAATTCTCCAGCACGCCCTGCAGGCTGAAAGAAGAGGCCAGAACGTTGCTGAGTTCCAGAATAAGCGCCAGTTCCTTATTCCGGGCCTTCAGCCCTTTGTCGTCCACCTTCACGGATATTTGGGGTTTGCCCCTCAGCATACGGTTCCCTCCATCGGCCTCAGCTCACCACCCAGACCGCATGGCCCCGGGCCAGCTGAATGATTTTATTGCTGACCCTTCCCATGAAGAATTCGTTGATTCTGGAGAGCCCCCGTCTTCCCACCACGATGGTCCCATAACCGCCTTGAGCAGCCTCCCGGACAATGGTTTCGGCCCGACTGATTGCACCGGTGATAATCTGGGTGCTGATATGGCTGTGAGGGATGCCGGCAGCGGTTAACCGTTCAATGGCCTCATCAAAGGCAGCCGAGATCACATGTTCCGCATCGGCGATAAACCCGATCTCGTCTTCCCTATGCCGGACCACATTGGCCAAATTGATCTCGTATCCCGAGTCCTTCAACATGACCCCAACACAATCCACTGCCCGCATACACCCTTCGGATCCGTCAAATGCGATAAGGACTTTTCCGGGCCGGACGTCCCTTCCCACCAGGAAAAGGGGAAGGAATGAAACCTTCTGAATTAGTTTGGTGGCCACACTCCCCAGGGTCAATCCGGTCACCCGATTCACCCCCCTTTTTCCAACCATCAGGGCAGTGTACCCCTTACCCGCCTCGGCAATGATGTCGCGTGCGATACCTTTCTCCATCTCATGGACGCGGATCTCCACGGATTGCTCGGAAGACCCGGCGTCCAGCAGTTTTTGCCTTGCATCGGCCATATAGGCCTCGGACTCCCGCCTCCGCTGACCCTCCCATGCCCGGATCTCGGTCATCCTGGACCGGAACACCGCCTCCTGTTGAAGATCCCGGTACCGGCTGGGTATGCCCGTGAACACGGTAAAGAGCACAATCTGTTTTTGCTTAAATGACGGGATGTTGCGGATGTATCGAACGGTTTCAAAGCTATAATCGGAGCCGTCCAGTGCCACCAGGATCCCTCTTTTATTTTCTGACGTTGTCATTTCCCCACCCCCTCTACATCTGGAAAATCGGGATTGTCCATCCAGATCCGTGACCTCTATACAGCAACGGATGTGCCAAAGCGTTCATCGAAACCGGTACAAGCAGCTAACCCACTGAAAAGAATAATGAAGTAAATTGACCTGCCGTGAGGAATGTTCTTTGAAAAAGGAGGCGTCCTGTCGGAAACCTTTACAAAATGTAAACTCCTCCATTTGGAAGGCCATGACTTTTTGCTTGACACGCCGAGACCAGGCTTTCTAAGTTCCGGCACAGAGAGGATCCGCTATGACCATCGTTGATTTTCACATGCACATCACCACGGCCCATGAGTATGCCCACTGGTTTATGGAGTGGCTCCGACCCGCCATGCCCCATGATCCGCGGGAATATCTGGAAAAAACCCTTAAAAGCCCTGAAGCCTTTTTACGGTATCTGGATGGCCAGAATATCGATTATGCCGTGTGCCTTGCCGAAACCAATCCCCTCACCACCGGTACCAGCCCCAACCAACGGGTGGCCCGGTTTTGCAGAGACAGCGATCGCCTGATCCCCATGGCCAATATCAACCCTTACGTTACCCCGGATCCGGCGGCGGAATTCACACGGTGCATGGAAAACGGGCATCAAGGGATCAAATTTTATCCGGTCTACCAGAACTTTTATCCCAATGATCCGTGTCTTTATCCGGTCTACGCGCTGGTCCAGGAAGCGGGGATCCCGGCCATGTTCCACACCGGGTCCTCCACCTTTCCCGGGGCCCGTCTCAAATACGGAGATCCCTTGTTTTTAGATGATGTGGCAGTGGATTTCCCCGACATGACCATTATCATGTCTCATGCCGGCAGGGGATTCTGGTATGACCGGGCCTTTTTCCTGGCACGACTTCATCCCAACGTACATCTGGACATCACCGGATTGCCGCCCCATAAACTCCTGACCTATTTTCCGGATCTCGAGACCCTGGCCCAAAAGGTCCTGTTCGGCTCGGACTGGCCCGCCATAACCGATATTCGCGCCAACATCGAGGCCATTGGGGACCTGCCGCTCCCAGAGGAGGCCAAGCGGGATATCCTGGGGGGAAACGCGGTCCGCCTGCTCGGCATCGGGTAGCGGGCCCCAAGGCCGGCGTCTGAGGGGGTTCCTTTCCAAAAACGAAAGGGAACAGGGGCCGCACTGCTTCGTATCCTCGGGCCACCCCGAAGCATGCCCCCGTTCCCTTTACGCCCGCCGAAATCTCCCTTTACGCTAAATTGACCTTGACTTCCTCCGCGAATTTCAGTTTAAAGGCCTGCGCAACGATCCGGGCCGCCCATTCGGGTTCCGTGATGTACTCAAGGTTTATGCCCATATCAAATTCATCCAGGCCTGCATCCTTTTTGCCGTACATCCGTTTAAAGAAATCCCGCTGCTCGGTATCGATTTCGGCCAGCTTGTGTTCCACGTCCTTTTGGTCCACCTCGAGAATTCCGGATAGGCGCTGGATCCGGTGCGCATCCGAGCTCACAAACCGCACCGCCAGTACCCGGTCACGGGGCAAAAACAGGTGGGCGCCCCGTCCCACAAAGATGGTGGGTCCCATCCACGCAATGGCATAAACGGCATTGAACAGATGCCTGGCATAATCGCTCTTGATAAAGGCCTTCTCGCCAAAGGCCATGGCCATGAATTCACTCAGCTTGCCCGGATATCGCTCATCGAACAGGGCCACGGTCTTCTCAGCCAGCTTGGCCTCATCTGCGATATGTTCCAGGATCTGCCGGTCCACCACGCGGTATCCGATCATTTCCCCCAGGATATCCGCCACCTCCAGTGCGCCCACCCCGATCTTCCGGGAAAAACAGATGGTCGGAAATAGTTGGTTTGGGACCTTGGCGCTCGCGATCCGCTTTTCATCCCATTCCCGGATATATCGATCCGCCATCTCGGCCGCGCTCGGCCTGGCCTTGGCATAGGTTCCCGGCGTATATTTTGCGCCCCCCATATAGACTTTCATAGCCACCTCCCTGTGAAATACCTCGCCAATGCCGCCCTAAAAGATTACCCGCTTGTTCTCGCGATGGTCCACCATGTACAACAGGGTGGCCTTCTCGCTGAGTTCTTTTTGCAGGTCAGGGAGCCTTCCCCTTTCAATGCCGTACATCCGGATAAAGACCTTTCGGTATCCCTTGGGAACCCGCTCATACGTGCTGAGGATGCTCACCATACGGCCCCCGTATCGGCGGATAATATCCGCAACTTCCTTGATCGATCCCGGGGAGTCCTCCACCTGAAAGGCAAACTGGATTCCCCTTCGACCCACACCGGTAAGCGCAATCAGGACCCTGAACAGGTCCGCCTTGGTGATGGTCCCCACCACCTCGCCGGTCTCATCCACCACCGGAGCCCCGGATATTTTGTTCTTCATAAATATCTCGGCTGCCTCTTCCACCGTAAAATCCACCGGCACGGTGATGGGATTTTTGGTCATAATGTCCTTAACCTTGATCTTGGAGACCAGATAGAGAAGCTCGTGGACCTCCAGCGTGGTGGCATCCGAGGCGGAAGCCCGCTTGAGATCCCTGTCGGTTACAATGCCCACAAGCTGTCCTTTTTTCATTACGGGCAGCATGTCGATATCATGCTCTTTCAGCAGTTTCATGGCCTCGTTCATGGAGTCATTCATATCAACGGTGATAACGGTCTTACTCATCCAGTCTTTTACCAACATGGTTGCACCTCCTGATTGTTCTGCTCCCCGGTCTTCCCTCTCACACCAAGGGGCCTGATCCGCATGGTCCGGGGAGCCTTTCACCTGTTTTCGTCATCAAAAATTGCCGTCCGCATGGGCGCGGTTCAACATAAAAGGGAGGCATTTTCTCCGGTGAATATGAACCGAACCGGTTCCTGTCTAAGGCGCTCCAATTCTTGTCGAAACCCCTTCACATCAAACGGAATAAGCGGTTTCAGGCAATCGGTATGAATGATGATGGTGGAGACGCTCCGGCAATAGTGCCACAGCAGATCCATCAGCTGTTTTGCAGATTTCTGGTCGAAATCCCCCATTAGTTTCAGATGCAGATAGGAACTGTTCAAATGGGTCAATATCTTGAAATTGGTGTGCATGACATCATCTCCTTTCACCGGTTCCTTAGACAGGCGTCCACGCCCTGTGGGGCATTTCATTCCCACGTTGAAAACCTTTAAGAGCAATCCGTATGCCAATTACTCGACCGAAAACAACATGACGGCTAAGTTTCTGATTTAACACTCATTCGCCTAACGCAGACCGCCGGGAGAAATGGGACTGGCAAAGGGGGATCTGTCCGTTTGCTTTACAGGTTGTAAAAAAAATGAAGGCAGGCCTTTAAGGAGCGAAAATCCTAAGCCTTGATCTTTAGAGGCTGTTTGGGTTAGATTGCGGTGGTGAATGGCATCAGTCCCCAAACACCCCCTTACAAACAAGGAACCCGATGGGCCGCGCAGCCGGAACGAATCACCACCTCACAGGGGAATGCAATGGATATCAAGGAGATACAAAACGCCTTTTCAAAATGCGAGGTCTTCAAGGGGCTGGACCCGGCTCTGGTGGGTCTCTTGATCATGACCGGAAATCCCGCGTCCTATGCTGAAGGAGAATCCATCTATTCAAAAGGGGACCCGGCAGGCGGGACCTTTGCCCTGGTCGTTTCAGGAAAGGTCAGTGCCATTGCACAGAGCGGCTTTGCGGTAAATGAATTGGGCGTGGGGGAAATCATCGGTGAGGTGGGGACCATCAGTCAACAGGGTCAGCGCACCATTACCCTGAAAGCCATGGAGCCGACCCGGATTTTGAAGTGGAATATGGAGGAAATTCGAGAAAGGTCTCCGGAATTATTGGCCAAATTAAAGGACCTGGCCTGGAAGCGAATCAAGACCTGTTGCGAATAACGATTCTCCGTCCTTGACCGGATGGGGAGGATTTGCTATTATCATACATGAATTCAGGGCGATTAGCTCAGTTGGATAGAGCGTTGGTCTCCGGAACCAGAGGTCGCGCGTTCGAGTCGCGCATCGCCCACCA
>JAIPDZ010000121.1 GCA_021737425.1 Deltaproteobacteria bacterium | reverse complement strand
AAGCCCTATGGCAGCCCCCATATGCTAATCCGGACAAGCCGGAGCAAAAAGTGTTCAGGTGTCAGTGTTCAGGTGTCAGAATTTGGGTTTGCTGAGACCTGACACCAGAAACCTGACACCTTATTGCCAATGAATCAAATGGCTTACCTTCAACAAAACATCTTCGCTTTTTGCATAGAAGTTGTGATCTAAGACTCTAACAGGCCAATTGCTCATGACAGGATGAGGAAAGCGCATGAAGGATGCCGGGGTACTGACAGGGAAGGGTTTTGCATCTGCTCAGTGCCGAGGCATTCCTTTTTACTCGGCCTTGACCACGGCCTTGATGGTCGCCTTTTCCGGTCTGTGGCATGATGCCTCGGCAGATACGATTCCGTCTCCCTCTGATCCGGCGCCGCAGGTCCTGGTCATCCATTCCTACTATCCCACCTTTACCTGGGCCGACAACATCACCCGGGGTATCCGCAGGGCATTCAGTGAAGACCCGCAAAATGAAGTTGCCCTCGACTTTGAATTCCTGGATGCCAAACGGCATCCTGAACCGGCCTATCTAAATCAAATGGCCGATCTGTTACGGATGAAGTACCCGGATCCCGAGGCCGTCGATGTCATCGTATGCTCTGATGATCAGGCCCTCAACTTTTTGCTCGACCGAAGCGATACCCTGTTTCCAGGGGTTCCCGTGGTCTTTTGCGGCGTCAACGGGTACACCCCCGAGATGCGGAACCGGGGGCGTCCCCTGACCGGCGTAGTGGAGGCCATCGATCCCAAGCGCACGCTGGAAGCGGCCCTCCGTCTTCGGCCCAGTGCACGCCAGGTGCTGGTCATTGCTGATGAAACCCTTACCGGAAAGGCCATTGAGAATTCGGCCCGAAAGGCGTTTGAACCTTTCCAGGAGCGGTTGCGGGTTCGTTATGTGGGGGATATGACCATGCCCGAGCTTCAGGAGACGGTCTCCGGGCTTTCCCCCCATACCATCGTGTTTCTGTTCGTGTTCAACCGGGATAAAAACGGGCATAATTTCACCCACGAAGACAGCCTCAGGTGCATCGCATCCCATTGCAAAGCACCCATTTACGGTCCCTGGACTTTTTACCTCGGTCATGGGATCGTGGGGGGCATGCTCACCAGCGGGGAGATGCAGGGAAGGACCGCGGCCCGACTGGCCCGTCGAATCCTCCGAGGAGAACAGGTCGAAGACATACCCGTTATACTGGAATCCCCCAATCGCTACATGTTCGACCATGCCCAACTTACCGCGCATAATCTACCTCTGGAGCGGCTGCCCCCGGGCAGCCGGATCATCAACCGACCCGACAGCCTCTATGGCACCTATCGATACCCCATCTGGGTGACCATTGTTCTATTGATCGGCCAGACGGCCGTTATTGTCCTTCTGCTGGTCAACATCAGGAGGCGCAGGCATGCTGAAAAGGCGTTGATTTCCAGCGAACAACGGTATCGCATGCTCATTGAAACCATAAGCGATGGGGTCTTTACATCGGATACCAGCGGGAGATTCACCTTCCTGAATCCTGAATTTGAACGCATCACCGGGTATCCTGTGCGCGACTTTTTGGGACGCCCCTTCACCGAAATCCTGGCCCCTGAATACATAGACTCCACCATGGAAAAATATCGACGGGGGCTTGCGGGCGAGACCATTCCCATGTATGAGGTGGAGCTTAAACACAAGGGCGGCGGAACGGTCCCTGTGGAATTAAAGGTGACCTCTCTGTTGGACCCTGCCGGGAACCCCATGGGCAGGATCGGGGTGGCCCGCGATATCACCGACCGCAAGCATGCAGAAGCGGTTCTCAAAGAGAGTGAAGCGAAATTCCGCAGTTTTTTTGATTTGTCTCCCCAGGCCATCGCCCTCAGCGATGCACAAACCGGGAAACTCCTGGATGTGAATAAGATGCTCTGTGAATTGACCCAGTATTCCCCGGAGGAGATCATCGGAAAGCGGACCACGGAAGTGGGTTTTTACTCGGAACAAGACCGGATCAGGTTTGTAGAGGCACTCAAGACATCCGGGGAGGTGCATGGGTTGCATATGAATTTCAGGGCCAAAGACGGCTCTATTTTAAATGCGCTGATGTTTGCCAGGGTCATCCGGGTGGCGGGAAAAGGACTTATCATTACCATTTTTGTGGATACCACCGAGCAGCAGCGGCTGGAAGGCCAACTAATACGGGCCCAGAAGATGGAGGCGCTCGGCGCCTTGGCCGGCGGGGTGGCCCATGATCTTAACAATATCTTGTCCGGCATTGTCAGCTATCCCGAATTGATCTTGATGGATCTGCCCCAGGACAGTCCCTTGAGAAAGCGGATTTTGACCATAAAAAAGTCCGGAGAACGCGCTGCCGCCATTGTGCAGGATCTGCTCACACTGGCGAGAAGAGGGGTGGCCGTCACGGAGGCGACAAATTTGAACCACATCATTAATGCCTATCTGAAATCTCCGGAGTGCCAGAAACTGGAGGAATTTCATCCGGGCGTATCCATCGAAACCGATCTTGATAAAAATCTTCTCAATATCATGGGTTCACCGGTTCATTTATCCAAGACCGTTATGAACCTGGTCTCCAACGGGGCGGAAGCCATGAATAATGGCGGGACTGTATCCATATCCACCCGAAACCAGTACATTGATCAACCTCTAAAGGGGTATGAAGATGTGAAAGAGGGGGACTACGCTGTTTTGAGCGTATCGGATTCAGGGATAGGCATCTTATCAGAAGACGTCAAGAGTATATTTGAACCTTTCTATACCAAAAAGGCGATGGGCCGAAGCGGGACCGGGCTGGGTATGGCCGTGGTATGGGGAACCCTGAAGGACCATGGCGGGTACATCGATATTCAGAGCATTCAAGGGAAGGGAACCACCTTCACCCTCTATTTCCCCGTAACCAGGAACGAAATAACCGGAAAAGAAGAATCCTTGCCAGTGGCGACATACATGGGAAAGGGGGAGACCATTCTGCTGGTGGATGATGTGGAGGAACAACGTGAGATTGGGTCCGAGATCTTAGAGAAATTGGGCTACTCGGTCACATGCGTTCCCAGCGGTGAAGCTGCCGTGAATTATCTGAAGACGCAGTCAGCAGACTTGATTGTCCTGGATATGATCATGGATCCTGGAATGGACGGGCTCGACACCTATAAGAGAATTCTGCAATTGCATCCCGGACAGAAGGTGGTCATCGCCAGCGGCTTTTCCGAGACCGAACGTGTCAAAGAGGCCCAGAGACTGGGGGCCGGTCCCTATATCAAAAAGCCGTATACCATCGAAAAGATCGGTGTGGTGGTCAAACAGGCATTGAACAGGGAATAGATTCGCTTTTTTACAGGGAGCTTACAGGTTAAGACCCAATGTCATTAACTTAAGGATCTATCGCTTTGTCACTGGCGCACGCGTCATTCCGGGCTTGACCCGGAATCCAGGCTTTTCAAATACCTCTGGACCCCGGCTTTCGCCGGGGTGACGATCGAACTATTGGACCCTTGCCTAAGTTAATGACATTGGGTTAAGACCCCAAAAGGGCCGCTACTTCTTTGCGGATAATCTCATACACCCGCTCTTCCAGTTCTGGGGCGGGAAGGGATTTTTCCTTTTTGATGCTTAGTTGCGAGGTCAGTTCCATGTAGCGGTCCGGTACCATCCCGGCGCTCTCCATGAGCCTGGCACCGCATTTTACCCCACAGGCATCCACCAGGAAATGCTTTTCCGACTTCAGGGTCTCTTTCCGCTTAGCCGGTACCATCAAAGCGGGGAGACACCCGATCTTCATCTGCCCCTGATTTTCTTCCCATATCCGGATCAGGGCCTTGGACGCACAGACGCCGGTGGCACATCCGCCGTAGCAGGTGAAAACGAGTAGTTTGTAAGGCATAATTCCCTCCTTTTTTAGTGACGCATATCTTTTCCCATAAACGAAAGGGTTTGTCCAGGATGGTCCTTCCTATTTAAATGTGATATAAGTTAAATACGATCATCCAAGTGGGAATGGGAACCCGGATTATTGAGAACCGGAGCGGGAAATTCCATTCCCATCCGCGAACCCAGAAAGAGGTGAAGACATGATTCAGCGGGTATTGCCATGTGTGGTGGTGGTTTGGGCACTCATAATATGGGCTACCGCGGGGTGGGCCCAATCCAAATGCAATGACAACCACAAGACAAAGACCGGGAAAGGGGAGGGACCCAAACCGACTGCGGCAGAGGTGCTGCCGCCGGATAAGATGTCCGAGACCCGCCACGTACTCAGGTTCGAAGATACGCAGATCCGGTATGGCGCCGTGGCCGGTACCCTGCCGGTCCAGGTCCGGAAGGAAGGTCCGGAGTGCCGGATGTTTTTCATTTCCTACGCAATAGAGGCGGCAAATCCGGCATCCCGGCCGTTGACCTTTGTGTTCAATGGCGGGCCGGGCGCATCGTCCGCATACCTGCACCTGGCCGCCATCGGTCCCAAGAGCGTGGTATTCGGTCCGGAGGGGGCCATTCCGGATCCCCCGCCGCGAATGGCGGAGAATGTTCACACCTGGCTGAGGTTCACGGACCTGGTATTCGTGGACCCGGTGGGAACCGGATACAGTCGATGCATGCCCGTGGAGAAGCAGGAGGCGAACAAGGAAGCAGAGACCGAGGCCTGGGGGGTTGAGGAGGATTTCACGGCCGTGGCCAAATTCATTCGCCTCTATTTGACCCGCAAGGGCCGCTGGATGTCCCCCAAATTCCTCGCAGGGGAGAGTTACGGGGGATTCCGGGTGGCGGGCCTGTCAGAGATGCTGCAATCGGACTACGGCATCGGCGTCAACGGCATGGTTCTCATATCGCCGGCCCTGGAGTTCGGGGTTTTGGATAACGGTCAATACGGGCTGCTCCCCTGGATGGCGCGGGTCCCCTCCTATGCGGCCGCTGCCCGGAGACACGGCAAGGCCCAGGGAGAACTGCCGGAGGAGAACCTGAGAAAGGGGCTGAAGGGGGTGGAGCATTTCGCCGTTACCACCCTCCTTCCCGCGCTGGCCGATGTGGTGCCGGATGCAATCAGCGCACAGCTTGCAGGCTATATCGGCGTGGGCGAGCCTTGGGTCAGGCGGGTGCATGCCCGGGTGCCGCTTTTTTTGTATGTGAAGAGGCTCCTGTCCCCGTCCCACCGCCTCATCAGCGTCTATGACGGCAGTTGGACCGCCATTGATCCGGATCCGGCCTCCCCCTTTCCATCCGGGGAAGATCCGCTTTTGGTACGGATCAACCTGCTTTTGACCCCGGCGTTCAATACCTATATTCGAGAGGACCTGGGATTTGAGACCGATCTTCCCTACAACATTCTGAACAAGGCCGTATCCCAAAAGTGGAACTGGGACTCGGGCCTGAAATCCGGACAGGGCTTTGTGGGGGCCGCAGAGGACCTCAAGGCCAGCATGAGTGTAAACGAGAACCTGAAGGTCCTCCTCGCCCACGGCGTGTTTGATCTGGTCACCCCCTATTTCGGATCCGTGGTGATCGTGAGGCAGATGGGCCTGGACCCGGCAATCGGGCCCAATCTCAACCTGAGGGTCTACCCTGGCGGGCACATGTTCTACACCCACCAGAAGGCAAGGGCGGCCTTCTTTGAGGACGTCCGACAGTTCTTTACCGCCGCGCTTCCCTGAAGGGGGCGGGGCCCGGCTATCTTGCCTTTATGAGCGGCTTGGGGACCACCCTGGTCGTTTATCCGGTACAGCTGATCGCGTAAGGGTGGATGAACGGACCGGGGGGCATCAGAAAAGGCCCAGTTCCCTGCCGCGCTCCAGGGCGGAGGGGTATTTTTGTTTCAGGTTTTCCAGTTCCTCGTCCCGGATCATGCGGATGTCGTCCATGTGCCAGGCCGGCACCACCATGACCCCGTAAAGGCCCCAGTCATATTCCGGGTCCTCCTTTTTGGCAAATCCCATCCAGGTGCCCGCCGGAATCACCTTCTGCATGACCTGGCCCTGGTCCACCTTGGGGCCCAGGACCACCTCCTCCCAGGTCCCGTCCGGATACAAAAGCATCTGGATCATGGGCGCGCCCGCGTGATAGAGGAGGATCTCATCAGAGGTGAGGATGTGCCAGGGATCGACGGGGACCTCCCGGGTCATGAGATAATAGATGAGGGAGGATGCGGCCCGGTCCTTTTCCATTTCCGCCTTGAGATTTGATTGATAGGTGGGCCTGTAAAATCCCGGACAGGCGTCGTCCGACATGGGTTCAAGGTCCAGGCCCTGGATGACGTGCTCGGCAGACAGGTACGGTTGGGTGGTCAGGCTACTGCATCCGGCTATGGTCATGGCCGTCACGCCCGCAATCACCCAGTAGAAGATCAATTTTGTGATCATACCGGTCTCCTTTGTGTTGAGGTTTAGGGTCCAACGTTGTTTTTGGCCTCATAGGGCACGCCCTGTTTGTCCGTGTTGACATCCACGGCATAGATGCCCGGCGCATAGGGTTCTCCCCTTTCATATCGGGATACAAAGCCGCACACCAGGCTGTACAACTCTTCAAACACCCCGTCAATCACTTCTCCGGGCACTCCGTAGTAGAGGAAGTTGATGGGCATGGCATTGCCCAGTAGATACAGATCCTTGCGGCGGCCTCCGAAGGGGGGAGGGGGACCGGATGCGTGCTCAAAGACGATTCTGACATGGTGGCCCTGCATCACCCGGTTTTGAGGATCCTGGATGGACCGCTTCTCTATGCGCACCGGATGTCCTCCGATCCGGGGCCGGGAGGCATTGGACAGGGCCTCGATCCAGTCGGTGAGGTCTGCAAATTCAATGGTCTTGGTGGAACCGCTGGCAAAAAAGAGCTGCTCGGCCGATCCCTCCAATAAAAGCCTTTCAAAGAAATCCCGCTGGAGCACAGAGACTCCGGTGATGCCCACCAAGAGGTCCAGATGCTTCCAGTCCGCTTCCAAAAGTTGATGGATGTGGGAGAACTCCCGTGATTCGTTGCCGCCCGCAGGGGTTGCCTTGAGGTCCAGGCCCAGGGCCGTGCCATAGGAAACCCGTTCCGTCAGGGCCTTCATCACGAAACGGCCGATGTTCCCCTTCGACCCCAGCACCAGGGCATGGCGGTGCAGCATGCTTCTGCCGAGTCCGTTGAAGATGGATTCTACGGCGCTGAGGATGGAATAGGCGCAGGCCTCTGCCTCCACGATGTTCTTATACCGGGAGGTGGCAATGGTCAGGGCGGGAAAGTTGAGTCCGTTACAGTCCCTTTCCACGGTCTGTAGGTGATAATATCCGTTGGTGGTGTGCTCGAATGTGGCGGGCAGCACCTCACACAGCCAGTCCTTTATGCGGATATCCGTCCTGAGGCCCTCGGGGGGTGTCACGCCAAACCGCTCCAGAACCTCACCCAAAGACCAGGATTCATGGCACAGGCGGTTCAGGACCGGGGCCAGGTATCCGCCGTCTTCAATGAGCAGCAGTCTGCGGCCTTCCTCTCGGGCCGCAAAGGCCTCCCTGAAGAACAGATGCCCGGCCGTGAGCCGCATGGAGTCGAGGTAGTTTCCCCTGAGCGACCGGAGTGCCCGGTCCAGGTCCTTCAGCCCGGTCATGTCCGAGTACTGGCGGGAGAGGATGTAGGCCCCGTCCACGGATTCGCGCAACTCGATCCGCTGCAGGGCGTGAAACCGGAAACGCTCTTCCGGCATGCTCAGCATGTCTTCCAGATGAAAGTCGGGCACCACCCCCTGATATCGGATGAAGAGGGTGGTCAGAAACCCGCATCCGGAAACATCCAGGGCCCTGACAAAGCCGAGGACCTCAGAGGTGGCGTGGTGGACCAGGAAGATCCGGTAGTTTTCAAGGATGCCCGGGGCCGCGGCCGCCTGGGTCTCCATAAGGTGGGGCATCCGCCGCAGGTGGGCCCCCATATCCGGCTGCTGCCGGGGCTCGCCGATGCTGATGTTGAGCATGGCCCCTTTTCGCGACAGGTCCATGTAGATCCGGTCCCGGCCGTCCACCATCTCCAGGGTATTGCCTGCGGCCAGTATCCGGACCAGACCCACGTCTTCCAGCAGGACCAGGATTTTGCACAGGAGAAGGGAAAAGGCCGAATCCTGGCTCAAGAGAAGGTTCTCTGATGTCTCCTGGGTCCATCTGAACACGGCGCCGGTCACCTCCTTTAGTCCTGAGGCGATGAGCAGCTCGAAAAAGGCGGCCTGACGGCCCGGGATCTCAATGTATTCCGTGTGCTGGTTCTGGCATTCCCTGTGGATGCCCGTAAAGATCTGATCGGCCATGATGGCGATGTCCTGGCGGTAGTGGCGACGTCCCGGCTCGTTGACCACCCGGTGGGGGATTCGCTTTAAGAAGAGCCGGGACTGGGCCCCGTCCTCGATGGTGAGGCGCAAAAACCGGCCCTGGCAGTCATACTCCAGGAGAATGAAATGGCTGAAGGGTCCTTCGCAGGTGGTATGAAAGGGAAAGAGCAAGGCGAGCCCTTCATCCTGGGTCGGCCCGCAGGAGTCATCCCTTTCCATATCAAAGGCCCTGGGAAAGAGAAGGCCGCCCCATCTCGGGGTTTGCACCGCGTCCAAGACCAGCCTGAGATGACGGCTGAACGCCTCCTGATCCTCCAAAAGATGACGGGCCACAGGCCCCCGGGCGTAGACCACCACGTGGGTGACCCCCAGGGCCGCCAGTTCCGGTGTATTCTCCGGGTCCACCATGGTACGGGTGAGGATGTCCACCGTGGAATGACGGCACTGCTCCAGCACCTGCTTGGTTAGTGAACTGACAAACCCGGGGATCCCTGAGAAGACCCGCATGGCGGTCATGTCTATGAGATAAGTTCCGTCGGCTTGTTCCATCAGAGGGATGCCGAAGGCGGTCTGTTGCGGTCCGTGGGGCACCTCCCGGTTCGCTGCCTCCTTTTTGAATCTGGGAGCGCGCATGAGGTTGTCCAGAATGGACCCGATCTGTTTCTTCTTTCCGTTCTCTTCCAATGACCTTATTCTCCCTATGAGTCCTCTGCGCCGGCCCTGCGACGCAGGTTCCCGGCCTTTTGTTTGAGGGTCTTGAAATAGTCTGATCCGGTGATTTTTTCAAGGTCCGCGGTCTGCTTTTTCCGGTCGATCCGGACCCGCAACGTTCTGACCTCCTGCCTGAGGTCCTCTTCCCGTTTTTCCACGGACCGGACCATGTCCGAAAAAACCGTGGCCATGGTTCCCAGTTCATCCGGACGGCTTCCGATGGTCCTTAGCTCGGCCACATGGGAATAATCGCCCTCACCCACCCGGTGCGCCACGTTGGTCAGGGTCACCACCGGCGCCGTAATTTTTTTGGAGCTGACAGCGCTCACGGCCAGACCGATGATCAGAACAATGAGGGTAACGGCCCCCAGGGTATAGAGCTCTTCCACCTGAATCTCTTCCCGCATGGTGATCAGGATGCTGCTCAGCCAGGTGGCCATGACCGTGACGATGAGCAGGTAGTAGACCGCCTGAATGGTGCGCATCTCGATACGGGAGATGAGGAGACCGGCTGCCCGCATCATGGGGGGCACCAGCATAAAGGCCCACAGGGTATCCGTGATAAAGATGGGCAGGAAAAAACCGAACAGGGCCTCATGAAAGGGGACCCTGCCGAGCCCGTATTCCACGCCGGTGGAAAAGGCAAAGGGGACGCCGGATGCCAGAACCAGCAGGATCAGCAGTCTGACAAACGGGGCAATGGCGTCCACGGGTCTGGCCCCCACATACCTGGCCAGCCCGGGTATGAGACCCATGAGGCCGTTGGCCATGCTCCAGTGGAGGGCGAAAAAGGGTCCCTTGCCGCCGATGGTGTAGCCCAACATGTCCCCCAGGGCGCCACAGACAAAACCGGCCACAGGTCCGTACAGGACCCCCATGAACATGGGGAGGACCACCTGGGGCCGCAGTTCAGCAAAGTTGCATCCGGGGAGATAATACTTGCCCGACAGGAAATTGGCGAATCCGTAAACGCATCCCACGGCGATGCAC
Organism: Deltaproteobacteria bacterium; assembly: GCA_021737425.1. Taxonomy (GTDB): domain Bacteria; phylum Desulfobacterota; class DSM-4660; order Desulfatiglandales; family Desulfatiglandaceae; genus JAIPDZ01. The sequence goes on along the minus strand of JAIPDZ010000121.1, from coordinate 2,153 downwards.
ACGCCGGCTGTTGTAAAGGATTTTTTTGACCACATCTGTCGTTGACCCGGTGATGCCCTCAGGAGCGCAGGGCCTTTGCCACCTGTTTCAGTTCCGTGACAATGGGATGATTTGCATACCGAACCGCGAAGATATGGTGGCTGGCCAGGCCCATCATCTCTTCGGAATGAGGGATGGCCCCGGCCACAGGACAGTTGTAGGTATCTGCAACCGTCCGGCGGATCTGTTCCAGATCAAAGGTGGAGGGGGCCTTGTTGATGAGGATCATCATCCGGGGCACATCCAGTTCCCGGGCCACCTCCACGGTCAGCCCGGTCCCCTGGTAATCCTGGTAATCGGGACGCATCACCACCAGGAGGGCGTTTGAAATGGCGATGGAGAGGAGCGTCTCCTCGTTCAGCCCGGGATGGGTGTCGATGACCAGAATATCCAGTTTCAGGGCCCGGATCAGGTCCCGAAAGCCGTCGCTCAGCAGATCGATATCGTACCCGTCATGAAGGACCCGGGCAATATCGGCCGCGTTGACGCTGGAAGGGATCAGATAGACCGCCCCTCCGGGGGAGGCCCCCTGGAGGACGCTGCTCACGTCGCAGGCGGTCTGTTCAATGGTGCAGCGTCCCCACAGATAGTCGTTGAGGGAATAGGCCACGTCTTCCTCGCCCAGACCGAAGATGACGTGGATGCCCGGGGACTGGATGTCCGTGTCGATCACCCCCACCCGGAGTCCGTCCATGGCATACAGGGCCGCCAGGTTGGCCGATGTATTGGACTTGCCGGTCCCTCCCCGAAATGAATGAACGGATATGATATGGGCCATTTTCTGATTTCCAAAAAGACTGCGGTTCTCGATTGATGGATCCCCAAAAAGGAGGAACCTTGCGCCTTCAAAAGCGGCCCTAAAAAACCACAAATTCAGGCAAAAGTCCATAACATTCCTTCCCGACAACCTGAAACGGCATCTGGCATAAGGGTCCTGATATAGGGACGGGAGATTCATATCAAGAGAAGGGGGAAATGCGGGTCGCTATCCGGGAAGGGTCGATGGGTAACGGTCGGGGGGGCCGGGTTCCGGGTTTAAATGAATATACTGGAAAAGGGCGTAGAGGAAAATGCCGCGGCCAAAAGGGCTGGTGACCCCTCTGATCGCAGCATCATTCCTTAATCCGTTCAGAATGACGCTCAATTCAGCATCATTTGTTCCTTTGGGCGTTGAGTTCTTCCACAGAGAGGTCATCGCTGTAGATGGAGGCTACCACCGCGTAAGGGGTCCCCTCCACAGGGATGACAAAGCCCACTTTGCGGGAAGGCTTTGTCTCTCCCGGCTTGGGCCACTGATATTCGATCCAGGTGCCGTTGGGATTCTTGGCACCCTCACAAATGGTTTTTTGGTGTGGATAGACGCCGCTCAAATCCCTTCCCTTAAGCTTATCCAGGGCAAAAGGGTGGGCCACAACGTATTTGGGGCACTGCTGCACGAACACGTAGGTGTCTTTATATACAAATTCCCCGTTGGGATCGTTAAATGCTTCAAGCCCTTCTTCTCCCAGATTGCTGAGAACGGTGTGGGCCTTGAGCACCAGGTCATAGACATCTTCTGCCGTGGCCTTGTCTTCTTGGGCCCATACGGTGTTGCCGGTCATGATGAAAAAACACACAAATACAGCCATTGTCAAATGCTTCATGAAACCCTCCTTAAGAAATAGAATATGAATGATAAAATCGGGCCCGGCTGGGCCCGTCCTGTTAGACTATACTATCGACAAGAAACCCGGAGACTTTAGGGCTCACTCAAAAATAAATTCACAGAATTGACGCTCAGGTTTGGGTCAGATTTGGTCGTCGCGATTGAGTGAAGCCACAGAAATAGTGAACTATTAAGAGGACTTCACGATTGAGCGGCGGCCGAAGATGGCCCGAATCTGAGATGGGAAAATGGGAAGTTATTTTTGAGTGAGCCCTTAGGAAAAACCGGCCCACTGACGGAATCGGACCCGGCAGGCTCAAATGGGCGTGTCCGTTGGTCCTTTGGGATGTATACCCGGTTCAGGAATGTCCGCTGCCTTTAGGATAAACAGAGGGGAAATCAGTGGTGGGTATCGGCCGTATGCCGGCTTAAAAACCCCAAAATCACATGCACATATTCTTCGGGCTGC
>JAIPDZ010000120.1 GCA_021737425.1 Deltaproteobacteria bacterium | reverse complement strand
ATCCATCAGCGCCAGAGACTTCGTCCACGACCTGCTGGTGAAAAAGATCGGCATCAAAGAGCTCGTAGTGGGATACGACTATTCCTTCGGCCGGAACCGGGAGGGAGATATCCGGTTGCTGCAGGAGATGGGAGAGGCCTACGGGTTCAGGGTGCACGAAGTTCAACCGGTCTACGTGGCCGGGAAGCTGGTGTCCAGCACCCGGATCCGGGAACTGGTGCAAGAAGGAAACCTCTCCGAAGCAAGATTGCTCTTGGGAAGAGATTACCAGATATCCGGTTCCGTGATCCAGGGACGGGATCGGGGGGCCAAGCTCTTGGGCTATCCCACCGCGAATCTTGAATTGATTGACGAACTGGTCCCCAAACTGGGGGTATATGCGGTCAGGGTCTTTGTGGGAACCCAAGTGTATAACGGCGTGACCAATATCGGATATAACCCGACCTTCGGGAAAGGACCCTTTTCCGTAGAGACGCACATCCTCGACTTTGACGACAACCTGGTGGGCAAGGAGATCCGGATCACCTTTTTGGAGAAATTGCGGGATGAAAAGACATTCGGTTCTATCAAAGATCTGGCCCGAGAGATTGCCAACGATATCCGAAACGCCAGGGAAGTTTTCCAAAAACACGCAAAAATCGCTTGACAAACACCTGCATCTTTTGTTTATAGGATAGCGGTTTTTACCAGCTCAATATTCCGCGCATGAACCCCTCACCGGTGATCCGGTCTCAGCCGGGACCTTAACGGATTCAGGCCCCGGCCTTTTGCTGTGTCACGTAATGTTGAGCCAATCCATTCAAGGCCCAAGCAGGCAGATGACAACAGACATCCTCACATTTCCCAAGGGCGGGGCTCACCCTGCTGAAAGCAAGGAATTGGCCCAAGATCAGGCCATCGAGCCCATGCCCACGCCGGACAGCCTCGAGATCTTGCTGAGCCAGCACTTTGGTGCGCCGGCAGACCCCCTGGTCAAGAAAAAGGATGTGGTGGTAGAGGGAGACCTCATTGGAGAAGTCACCCAGGGACTGGGGGCCAACATCCACGCCAGTGTCTCCGGAACCGTTAAGGCCCTGGGTATGTCCGCCCATCCCGTCTTGCTGAAAGTCCCTTCCATCACCATTGAAACAGACCCTGAGGCCGAGGCCCGGGTGTTTTCACCGTCAGACTGGACGGGCCTGTCCAAAGAAGACCTCCTGGCCCGCATCAGGCAGGCCGGAATCGTGGGGATCGGGGGGGCCGGATTTCCCACCCACGTGAAACTCTCGCCGCCGCCTGAGGCCGAGGTGGACATCCTCATCATCAATGGCGCGGAGTGCGAGCCGTACCTGACCACCGACCACCGGGTCATGCTGGAACAGCCTGATGCCATCATCGAAGGGGCGCGGATCATCCTGACCATCCTGGGGATAAACAACTGTCATATCGGCATAGAGATCAACAAGCCCGACGCCATTGAAGCCCTGAGCCAGGCGGCTGCCCGGGCATCGTCCAACGGATTTCACATTCAAGTGAATCCCCTCCAGGTCAAATACCCCCAGGGGTCTGAGAAGCAGCTCATCGAAGGGATTACCGGACGTCAGGTCCCGGGATTCGGGCTTCCCTTTGACGTGGGGGTCATTGTCCAGAACGTGGGGACCACCAAGGCCATCTATGATGCGGTGGTCCTGGAAAAGCCGCTGTATGAAAAGGTGGTGACCATATCGGGCCGGGGGATTGCCCGGACCGCCAACCTGCTGGTGAAGATCGGGACCAAGGTGAGCGACATCGCCCAATATCTGGGGGGAACAACCCCCGACCTGGGCAAGGTGATCATGGGCGGTCCCATGATGGGGTTTGCCGTCCCTGATCTCAACATCCCGGTCACCAAGACCACCTCGGGAATCCTCTTTTTGACAGAGGACGAAATCGACACCCATCCCCATGGCCAGTGTATTCGATGCGGCTGGTGCCTGGAGGCCTGCCCCATGGGGCTTTCGCCCAATGAGATCGGGGTGTATGTGGAGGCCGGTCGGGCGGATGAGACCTCCCAGTTCGGGGTGTTCGAATGCTTTGAGTGCGGATGCTGTGCCTATACCTGTCCGGCCAAACGACCGCTGGTACAGTTTATCCGGCTGGCCAAGATGAAGGCGAAAAAGTAGGACGATTGCATCACCATGGAAGCGGATAAACCCATTCAACAGGAAGAAAAGAGCAGCGCGGTTGAAGAGACCCGGCACAATATGCTGACGGTATCGGTCTCCCCCCATATCAAGAGCAGGGAGTCTGTGGAGAAGATCATGTGGAGTGTGGTGGCCTGCTTGGTCCCCCCCCTGATCTTGTCCGTCTTTGTCTTCGGGCTGCAGACCCTCATCATCACCCTGATCAGTGTGGCGAGTTGTGTGGCGGCCGAAGCCGTATCCCAGAAACTGCTCAAACGCCCGGTGACCATCCGGGACGGCAGTGCGGTGATTACCGGTCTGTTGATGGCCTATGTGATCCCCCCGGGGGTCCCCTATTGGATCCCCATATTGGGTGCGGTCATGGCCATTTATGTGGCCAAGCACCTCCTGGGCGGAATCGGGTTTAACATATTCAATCCGGCCCTGATCGGGAGGGCCTTTCTCATGGCCACCTTCCCCGTAGCCATGACCTCGGCCTGGTTGCCCCCGCTTCGGGACGCAGCCATTTTCACCTATATGGGCCAGGGCGTGGATGCCGTATCCACCGCCACCCCCCTGTATGTCCTGAAACACTACGGGGTCCAGGCCCTCATGGAGCAGTTCGGTTCCATGTCCACCATTTACCGGGATTTCTTTATGGGCCTGAGACCCGGGTGCATCGGTGAGACCTCCGCCTTTCTCCTGCTTCTGGGGGGGATCTTTCTCATCTACAAGCGATACATCACCTGGCACATCCCGGTGTCGGTGATCGTTTCCGTGGCCTTTTTCACCTGGATCTTCGGCGGAGACACCCTTTTCACCGGCAACCCCCTTCTCGCGGTCCTCTCCGGGGGCGTTATGTTGGGGGCCTTTTTCATGGCCACCGACTATGTCACCTCCCCGACCCAGATGACCGCAAAACTGATCTTTGGCGCCGGGATCGGGGCCCTGACCGTCCTCATCCGTATCAAAGGCGGATATCCCGAGGGGGTTTGCTATGCCATTTTGTTGATGAATCCGCTGGTGCCCGCACTGGAGGGGTGGTTTAAACCCAAGCGTTTCGCGCCCCCAAAAGGAGCGCTGAAATGAAAGAAATCATCCGCATCACCTTCGGTCTGACCATTTCCTGCCTGGTGGCCGGTCTGCTCATGGGGTCTGTGTTCATTATCACGGACAAGGCCAAAAAGCACAATGAACAGGTCAATGAACACCGGACCATGATGGCGCTCTTGGGGTATAATAAGAGGAATCCTGCACCGTCTGATTTCAATATGCATACCTTTTATCGGTATATCATCGAAGACGGAAATACAAAGACCCTGGGGTATCTGCTGCCGGTCCGCAGGGCCGAGGGGATCGGTTATGACCTGGTGGTCCTTACTCTAAAGGGTCGGTTTGTCCAAAGAGACCAGTTGGATCTGAGTCCGGAAGCGGCCTCAGAGGTTCCGGAGCGGCAAAGGGCGCTACGGAAGGCATTGCCCCCGTCCAAAGAGTTTACCTACGCGGATTCCACCACCGTGGCCTGCGTGGGGGATCAGCGCAGGGCCTACCTGATTCCGGGGGAGTTCCCCGGTTTTAAGACCTTTATTGAGGTCATGCTGGCGGTGGATCCTTCCTTTGAGGTGATCGGCCTGGAGATCATGGAACACGAAGAGGACCCGGGGCTGGGCGCTGAAATCGAACGGGACTATTTTAAAAACCAGTTCAAAGGAAAATCCTTTGACCAGGTAAAAGACCTGAAGGTCATCAAAGAGCCCATGCCCGAGGACTACCGGAAGTCCCTGCAATCGGAAACGGCCCAAGGGGCGATCCCCAAAGGGGTGGTGGATACGGTTCGCAGTCAATACCAGGATGAGGACATCTACGCCCTTACCGGGGCCACCATTTCCAGCCGGGCGGTCACCGTAGGGGTCAAAAACATGATGAAAAAGTTTGCCTACCGGGTGAACATCCTGAATGACGTGGTAACCGGGCAGGATATCCCGGTGGCCTTTTAATCGGGTGGCGTAACGTGAGGAGGTAGAAGTTGCCAGCTACCACCAAAAGCAATTTTCAATTGGTGTCGAACGGGATTTTAAATGAAAACCCCATTTTCCGTTTGGCGCTTTCCATGTGTCCGGCGGTGGGGATCAGTACCTCGGTCATGAACGGGATCCTGCTGGGAATCGCCGTACTCTTTGTTCAGGTCTTTTCCAGCTGTACCATCGCCGCCATTAAGGATTATATCCATCCCCGCATCCGCATCCCCACCTACACCCTGACCATTGCCACCTGGGTCACGGTCATTGACCTGGTCCTGGCCGCTTACATGCCGGCGGCCTATAAGGAGATGGGCATATTCGTAAAGCTGATCGTGGCCTTTGCCATCATCACCATGCGACTGGAGACCTTTGCCTGTAAAAACTCGGTTCAGGCCTCCTTCTGGGACGGCATCGGCATGGGGTTCGGGTTCATGTTCGGCATGATGGCCCTGGGACTGGTCCGGGAACTCCTGGGCATGGGAACCATACTGGGATACGATGTCCTGGGGTTCCGTCCGCTCCTTTTCTTCGTGCTTCCGGCGGCCGGTTTCTTCTGTGTGGGACTCATGATGGGCTTGTTTAATTATATCGAGCTGACCTATAACCGGAAGAAAAAGGGGACCTGATCATGGGCAACGCACACCGGCCATATCTGTTCCCACTCCTATTGCTGATCGCCGGGCTTGTTCTCCTGGCAGGATGCGGCAGCGACCATCGGTTTGTCAAGAAGACCACCTTTGAAGACGCCAACGCCATTACCATTGAATTTGCCGGACCGGTGGATGCATCATGGGCAACGGATAAATCCAATTTCACCGTATATGAAAAGCCGGATCCCGATATCCTGCTGACCATCCAAGACATCTCCCTGGGCCCGGATCAACACCGGGTGACCCTGACCTTCCAGGATGATCTCAACCAGGACCAACCCCACGTGGTGACCACCACGGACATCCGTTCCCAGGGCAGGTCCATAGGGCCGGCCGTGTTGACGGTCAAGAAACTCTACATGGGATACCTGTTGTCCATCTTCATCGGGGCCATGGTCATCAGTAATTTTGTGTTCACCAAATATCTGGGACTCTGTGTCTTTTTCGGGACTTCCCAAAGGAAATCCACTGCCGTGGGCATGGGGATCACCTTTACCATGGTCATCGTGGTGAGCGCCATGATGGCGTGGTTTTTGTATCAGTTTGTGTTGAAACCCTACCGGCTTGATTTTCTACAGATCGTGGTGTTCATCGGGCTGGTTTCTTTGTCGGTGCAGGCGGTGGACACCATCTTGCGAAAGGTCAATCCCGCCCTGTTCAAGGCCTTCGGGGTATACCTGGTGCTGGTCATCGCCAACTGCATTATCATTGCCGTGCCCCTTATTCTGGCGGACAATGAATACAACGCCTTTGAGAGTCTGATGCTGGCGGCGGGGGCGGGGCTGGGATTCCTGATCGCCCTGTTTTTGATGTCCTCGGTCCGGGAGAGGCTGGATCTGGCCAACGTGCCGCCCACCTTTCGGGGCCTGCCCATCGCCTTTGTGGTGGCGGGACTCTTTGCACTGGCCTTTCTGGGGTTTTCCGGAATGAGCATCTTCTAAGAGTGTTGATTTGTGATTGTTGATTGTTCCGCAACTAAAACTTAAAAAAGATAGGTTCTTAAAATTAATACAATTTTTTTCTCTGCGTCTCTGCGTCTCTGCGCAAAAACATATTTAGACACTTTAGACGCTTTTTTAGGAGTGTAAATGGATCCGGTTTTAATCAAATTGGCGCTGGGCGGATTGGCGGTACTGGGATGTATCGGTCTGTTTTTCGGAATCGGACTGGCCCTTGCCGCACACAAATTTTCAGTCCAGAGCAACCCCAAAGTGGAAGAGGTGCTGGAGGTCCTGGCAGGGGCCCAGTGAGGCGGATGCGGCTTCCCCGGGTGTGAAGCGTACGCCGAAGCAGTGGTCAACGATCCGGATGTGCCCCCCACCCTCTGTTTTCCCGGAAAAGCGCCGGTGGCGGAGATGGTGGCGGAAATAACGGGGAAAAAGATGGCCTCAGTGGAAGACATGATTGCGGCCGTACGCTGCTCCAGGATTGAAGGGGACGTTCCCAAAAAGCTCCATTATATCGGGTATGAATCCTGCTCCGGGGCCAAGCTGGCCGCCGGAGGCCCCTATGCGTGTCAATATGCCTGTATCGGCTTAGGGGAATGTGCCGAGAGTTGTCCGTTTGATGCCCTATCCATGGTCAACGGATTTCCGGTGGTGGACCCCCATCTGTGCGTGGGGTGTGGAACCTGCGTACGGACCTGCCCCAAAGAGATCATCGAGCTCATCCCCACCCAGGCCAGGGTCTGGGTCCCGTGCAGCAGCAAAGATCCGGGCAAGGTGGTCAAGCAGGTGTGTGAAGTCGGTTGCATCTCCTGCAAAATGTGTGTAAAATCGTGTCCGGCAAAGGCCTTCAGCATGGAAGACGGGCGCATCAAAATAGACCACAAGGCGTGTATGGCATACGGTCCTGAGTGCGAAACGATCTGTATGGAAAAATGCCCCCGTAAGATTATCCGGCCGTTTACGCCCCAAGCCCGAGTAGCGGTACGGGAAGAAACCCAAGCCGCATGACATACCTGCAGGGATGGAAACAGAAAATCCACCCCGATTCATACGGACGGAGGAACATCATGGACACCATCAACCGTTTCTTTATTGAAAATGATCCTGTCGATCGTCGATCTTTTTTAAAGCTCTCCGGAATCTTGGGCGCAGGCATCCTGTCTGTGGCCGCTGTCCCCGTATCGGCCGAGGCCTTACGGTTTGACCGCAGGCTGTATAAGGTCTCCAAGACCCGGCTAACCATGGGTACATTCGTGTCCATGACCCTTCTGCATTCATCCAGAGATGAGGCCCAGCAGGCCATGGGCGAGGCGTTTGACGAAATCGACCGGTTGACCCGGATCATGAGCCGTTTTGACAGCTCCACCGCAGTGGCCCAGCTGAACCATGAAGGCGTATTGAAGGACATCCCGCCGGAGGTGGCAGAGGTGATGGCCCGGTCCATGAAGTTCCACAACCTGAGTGGCGGCGCCTTTGACATCTCCATAAAGCCCGTGGTGGACCTGTTCAAGGCCCGGTTTTCCCAGGGCAAATCTACTCCCCCCGCCTCGGACCAAGTAAGAAAGGCCCTAACCTTGGTGGACGCCCGCCGCATTCACTGTTCCGGCGGCGTCATTCGGTTTGAAAGGCCGGGCATGGGGATCACCTTAGACGGCATCGCCAAGGGATATATTGTGGACAGAACCTCTGCGATCTTGTCCGGTCACGGCATCCAGAACCATCTAATCAATGCCGGGGGCGATATCCGGACCCGGGGACACGCCCGGGACAAAAGGCCCTGGACCGTGGCCATTCAAGACCCGGAAAAACAAAGACAGTACCCCGACATCATACACATGACCAACGGCGCCATCGCCACATCCGGAAATTATGAAATCTATTTTGACCGGGAAAAGATGTTCCACCACATCGTCAACCCGGCCACCGGGAGGTCTCCCCATGACGCCACCAGCGTGTCGGTCCTGGCGGATACGGCCATGGACGCGGACGCCCTGTCCACCAGCGTTTTTGTCATGGGACCCCGCAGAGGAATTCGGTTCATCAACTCCCTTCCCCGATGTGAATCCCTGGTCCTGGCCAGGGGGAACCAAAAATTTCCATCCCACGGATGGAAAAGCGCCAGGACGTAAGATTCCGGCTTTCTCAGATGCTTGGGGCGCCCGTAGCGAGGTCCGGGATCCGTCCAGGTCCTGTAAATGCGTATCAGCCTGCATTCCATTCAAATCTAAAAAAGGAGGCCGTTCATGCGAAAGACATTATTGGTTTTAGGGATTATCTGTTTTATGGGTGTGGGAGTGGCCGGCATGGCCGGGGCGGAGATGACCATTAAATACGGTCACGTGGCCCCCCCCTTTCACGGACAGAGCAAAGGCGCGGATGCGTTTGCCCAGTACGTGAAGGAAAAGACCAACGGTGAGATTATGGTCAACGTCTACCCCATGGGTCAGTTGGGATCCGAACGCTCCATGGCCGAACAGGTCCAAATGGGAACCCTGGAGATGGCCTCCGTCACCACGGCGGTCATGCAGAATTATGTCCCCCAGACCGCTGTCATGGACCTTCCCTTTATCTGGCCGAACCGGAAGGTGGCCTATGCGGTCTTGGATGACCCGGCCTGGCAGGAAAAGATCTTCAGCTATCTCCCCAAAAAGGGGTTTGTGGGTATCGGATGGACCGAAAACGAATTCCGGGACATCAACAACACCAAACGGCCCATTCATACCCCTGAGGACCTGAAGGGTCTCAAGATCCGGGTCATGAACAGCCCGGTCTACATCGACACCTTCAAACAACTGGGGACCTCGCCTGTGGGCATTCCTTTCCCCGAAGTCTACAACGCCCTTCAGCAAGGGGTCATCGATGCCCAGGAAAATCCGCTGTTGACCTCCATTCTGATCAAGTGCACGGAAGTGGCCAAGCACGTTACCAAGACCCGTCATGCCCTCACCGAGTGCATGGTGATCGTCAACCCGGACTTCTGGAACAAACTCACCCCGCAGCAGCAGCAGATCTTCAGGGACGGGGCCGAACACGGCATCCAGGTCAACCGGGAGGTCAACGCGCAAATCTCTAAGAAACTCCCCCGCTACAATATGTCCATACAGGAATACTGCGACCAGAACGGGGTTAAGGTGGTCACCCTCACCCCCGAAGAGCGCAAGGCCTTTGTGGCGGCGGTTCAACCGGTCTGGACAAAATACCGGAAGATCGTGGGTGAAGACCTCTTCAACGCCCTCGTGGACCTGATTCAAAAGCACCAAAACTGATCCATACATGAGCGTGAGCCAAGGCACCGCGCAACGGGTATTGCCGGCGTCCTTGGCTCACCCCTAACACTTCCCGGCCTTCTAATACACACCAAAACCTCATGAAACAGATTCGGTCTTATTGGCGCCGCGCAGAAGAAGGGGTCCTCGCCTTTACCCTGGTGGGGCTGGCCTTCCTGGCCTTCATGGAAGTGGTGTCCCGGTATCTGTTTAACCACAGCTTCACCTGGTTTGAAGAGCTCTCCCGCTACACCGGCGTCTTTATCACCTTCTTGGGTGCAAGCCTGGGGGTGAAGTACGGCACCCACTTTTCCATGGACCTCTTTATGAGCAAGGCCGGTCCCCGCATTGCCCATCTCATGCAGATCATCGTTTCCCTGCTCTCTTCGGGCATCTTCCTTACCATCAGCTATTTCGGCTTTGTCCATGTCCTGAAGCTCAAGTCTTTCGGGGTCCATAGCGCGGCCCTGCAGATCCCCATGTACATCCCGTATCTGCCCATTGCCGTGTTCAGCTTCACCCTGGCGTTGAGATATATACTCCTGGGAATCCGGCAGGCGGCGGATCTCAAGGGCGCCTCAACCGGTATCAAAGTATCCGGAGAAGGGCCGTGATCCCGTCCATACTCATCAGTTTTGTCCTTCTTTTGTGCCTGGGCATGCCCATCAGCATCCTCCTGGTGGTAACGGCCGCCGTGGCCCTGATTTTCTTTACCCACACCCCGCTCATCATCCTGGTCCAACAGCTCTTCAACGCCCTGGACAACTACGTACTCATGGCGGTTCCCTTCTTTATCCTGGCCGGGGGCATCATGGGCCAGGGGGCCATTGCCAAACGCCTGATCGCGGTCATGAATCTGGCAGTGGGACGGTTTCGGGGGGGGACGGCCATCGCCGCAGTGGTGGCCTGTGTCTTTTTTGCGGCCCTGAGCGGGTCCTCGCCGGCCACGGTGGTGGCCATCGGGTCCATTATGCTCCCGGCACTCCTCAAGGCCGGCTACCATGAGCGGTTCAGCCAGGGGTTGATCACCTCTGCCGGATCCCTGGGGATCGTGATTCCCCCCTCCATTCCCATGATCCTCTATTGCCTGGTCATGGACGTGAGCGTGGCCGAGCTCTTTATGGCCGGGATTCTGCCCGGGGTCCTCATCGGCGGGGTGTTCATCGGCTACACCTATTACATGGCCCGCAAACACAACTGGCGGGAGCACCGAACCTACCAAAAAGGGGAAAAGGTCAAGATCATCCGGGAAGGGCTCTGGGCCCTGATGCTGCCGGTTATTGTCCTGGGCGGCATCTATACCGGCATCTTTACCCCCACCGAAGCCGCGGCCGTGAGCGTGGTGTACGCCCTCTTTGTGGAACTCATCATCTACAGGGAGCTCACCCTGTCCAGACTCTACGCGGTGTGCAAGGACAGCGCGGTGTTGAGCGCCTGCCTGATGTTCATCCTGGCCTGTGCCATGGCCTTTGTGTGGCTTCTCACGGCCGAACAGATCCCCGTGAAAGTGGCCAACGCCGTCATCGGGCTGGTCCATAACTGGTGGACCTTTCTGCTCCTGGTCTCCGCCCTGTTTCTTCTCCTGGGCACGGTCATGGATGATGTATCCGCCATGATCATCCTCTCCCCCCTGTTCGTGGATACCCTCAAAGGCTTCGGCATCGACTTTGTCCATTACGGGATCGTCATGGTCCTGGTGATCGAATTCGGCTTTTTAACCCCGCCGTTCGGATTGAACCTTTTTGTCACCATGGGACTGACCGATCGCTCCCTCACCACCATCGCCCGCGCCACCCTGCCGTTCCTCCTCCTCCTGCTGGGTGCAGTGCTCCTCATTACCCTGATCCCCCAGATCTCGCTCTTTCTGCCCAATCTGATCCTTCGGTAGGCATCAACCCCGAACTGTCGAGCTGACTGAGGGTGCAATTATTTCTGTTAGAGCCCAAGGTTCCTGAAAAGAAACGATGACACCCCCGGCTTGATCGTATTAGACGGGGTGGTTATATTATAATGTTGATGGTCTCGTAAAAAGTCAAAAAACGCCGCTTCCCGTCATTCCGGCGAAAGCCGGAATCCAGTATATTCCATCACTTGAAAAACCTCTGGACCCCGTTTTTCAACGGGGTGACGACTATTTACGAGACCGTCAATGTTAAACCGTATAATTTTGTTGACGACTTGAACATGCAACGACGCTACGAAATCTAACAGAAGGATTTTATGGAACCAAAAGACTACTATCAACTGCTGGGCGTGGACAAGACCGCCGGCCCGCAGGAGATCAAAGACGCCTATCGGAAACTGGCCTTCCAATATCATCCGGACCGGAACACGGAAAATCCGGGCGCAGCGAGCCGCATGAAGGAAATCAATGAGTCCTACGCCGTTCTCTCGGATTCGGTAAAAAGGAGGGAATACGACACCCTTCGGCAGCAATATGGCGCTTTTGCTTATGACCAGTTCAGACAAAGCTATACGGAAAGCGATATATTCCAGGGTTCCGATATCCAACAGATTTTTGAGGAATTGAGCAGGGCATTCGGCTTCCGGGGATTCAATGATGTGTTCAGGGAGGCCTATGGCCGCGGATACCGCACCTTCCAATTTCAACGGCCCGGGGTCTTTGCCTCCGGGTTTATCTCCGGCATGGGCCGGGGAGGCCCGTCCGGCTCGATTCTAAGAGGGGGTCTGGGGAAACTGCTGTCATACACGCTCCAAAAAAAGTGGGGCATCCAACTGCCGGAGCGGGGAAAAGACATGGCGGACGTGATTACCCTCTCGCCCCTTCTGGCGCAGCAAGGCGGAACCATCGACTATCTTTGCCGGAAAAATGCCAAACAACTCCACGTCCGGATTCCTCCGGGACTCAAAAACGGCCAGAAAATCCGGCTCAAAGGAATGGGAGGGCCCGGTAAAGGGGGAGGTGAACCCGGGGACCTGTACGTAAAGGTCCATATCCGGAATCCCCTATGGCAGAAAGTGATGGACTGGGGGCTTCAGCTCGGAAGCCTCTTCAAAAGGAGGCAAAAGCGTTGAAGGTCCACGGATGACGATTGACCCTTCAAGCTTTGATGCATTCGTAAAAAGTATGTTTTCGCTCTGAGACACAGGGACGCAGAGAACAAAATATAATAATGTTAATAGCTTACCTTTGTGGGCTTTGTTTACCCCGCAGCTCCGGTAGACTTGTCGGCCGTAATTTTGGCGGATGGTGCCGGGG
>JAIPDZ010000119.1 GCA_021737425.1 Deltaproteobacteria bacterium | reverse complement strand
GAATTCCGAATCCATGGTACAAAAGGCTTGTGGACATGATGGGATTCCTCCTTGACTAATTTTGTTTTCACCAAAGAGGAAAACCTGATTGTCCACTTTTAATCAACCCGTAAGTACGCAAATTCCGGATGAACCGGAAAAAGGAGGCAACAGTATGAATGACAAGCGCGCGGACCTGGCCGGGCCCGGCATCGGTGATTATGCGGATTTAAAAGAGGTTTTACCCTCGGATTACGCCCCCCTGCTCAATCCAAAGGAGACCCAGCGGGCCGTTTATGCGGCCAAGAATTATATCGAGGAACATTTGTGCAGGGAGCTGAACCTGATGATGGTGACGGTGCCCCTCATTGTGGACGCCCAGAGCGGGGTGAACGACTATCTGGACCGGGACGGCTCCCGGGGGCCGGTCCAGTTTCACATCACCAACGACCATGACCAAAACCCGGTGGACGCCCAGGTGGTCCAGGCCGCCACCAAGTGGAAACGGATGGCCCTCAGGCAGTTTGATATGAAGACGGGAGAGGGCCTGTGCACGGACATGCGGGCCGTGCGCAAGGACTACTTCCTGGATCATGACCACAGTGCCTACGTGGATCAGTGGGACTGGGAGCTGGCCATGACCGAGGACCAGCGCAATCTCAGGTTCCTGAAGGGTGTGGTGGAGCGGATCTGGACGGTGATCAAGGGTGCGGAGATCCATGTGCAGGCCCTGTTCCCCCAGCTGAAGGCCGGCAAGTATCCGGATCTGCCCGAAGAACTGACCTTTATCCATGCCGAGGACCTCTTAGACAGATATCCGGACCTGCCGCGCAAAGAGCGGGAGACGGCCATTTTGCAGGAACATCCGGCGGTCTTCATCTACGGGATCGGATGGACCCTGGCCGACGGCTATCCCCATGAGATGCGGGCCGCGGACTATGACGACTGGGTGACCGAAACCGTATCCGAAGACGGGCGGCCCATGCACGGGCTGAACGGCGATATTCTGGTGTGGAATCCGGTGACCCGGCGGCGCCATGAACTCACCTCCATGGGCATCCGGGTGACCGCCCACAGCCTCCAAAAACAGCTGGAAATGACCGGGCAGCTGGACTTTCTCCGGTACCCGTATCACCAGGCCATCCTGAACCATGACATCCCCCTGAGCATCGGGGGCGGTATCGGCCAGTCCAGGACGTTTATGTCCATCCTGAAGAAGGCCCACCTGGGGGAGGTGAGCGTGACCGTGTGGCCCGAGATCCTCAGGGAGATGTGCCGGAAAAAGAACATCCCCATCCTGACCTGAGCAAAACCCGCGGTCAGGCGGGCATGCACAGCAGGGTCTTTATTCTGGCCTGGAACATATTGGCGGCAAAGACCGGTTTCATGACCAGGGCGGTATCCGCGCCGTGCCCGCTGCCCCCCACGGTCACCACGGTATTTTTGGGAGTGACAAAGCCGTGTTCTGCAGCCATGATGGCGATCTCCACGCAGACCTTTACGCCCTGGGAGAACATCCGGAGGGTGTCGGCCACAATATTGAGGGGCAAAAACGGGGTGTTGTATTTTTCCGCAAAGGCCTTTTCCGGACCGCTCAGGGCGTGAAGTCCCCGCACGATGGGAATCCCTTTCTGGAGCAGTGCGTCGCAGTTCTCATTGAACTGCTCCACTTCGGATCGAAACCGGCTGCCCGCACTGTAGGTCACGCAGATGATCTTCACGCCCCCCCCTGCCATGCGGTGCGCTTTGAGCGCGGTTTGTCCGGTGGACGACGCCACCACCATGGTGCTGATGTTGGCCTCCCCTGCATGGGCAAGGGCAGTTTCCAGGGTCTTTTCCGTGTTTGCAGGACCCTTTTCATCGAAATAAAAAATAGCGCCTTCTTTTCCCTTACTCATGATCGATATGCCTCCTTTGGGTTTAAGACGGTTGGTTTTCGGGCAATCTATTATTTTTCCCTGTTTGATGATACCATTATTTTGGGATAAGATATGAATAAAAAAAATCGGTTTGGCTGGACGGCCCTCATTCTAATGAGTGCGTATTTTCTGACTTCCATGGGTTTCAGCGTCGGGGAAACAAGAGAATCACAGGCATTGAACCTATACCCCATCGGAAAGGTGGCCAAGGAGAAGGGGCGGACCTTTATCGTCCTGGACCCGAAATATGCCCCCGGCCTGTTGGGACTGGATCGGTTTTCTCATGTCACCGTGCTGTACTGGTTTGACCGCAACGATACCCCTCAGAAGCGGGCCATCCTTCAGGTGCACCCCAGGGGAAACCCCAAGAATCCCCTGAGAGGGGTCTTTGCCACCCACTCCCCGGTCCGGCCCAATCTGATCGGCGTGAGTCGATGCCGGATTATCTCGGTTCAGGAGAACGTGATTGAGGTGGAGGGGATTGACGCCTTTGACGGGTCTCCGGTGATTGATCTTAAGAACTGATGTGGCGATAATGGAAAGCGTAACAGTTTAGGCCCAATGTCATTAACTTAAGGCTTTCATTATTTCTGCAGGGTCCCACATTCGTCATTCCGGGCGTGACCCGGAATCCAGTTTTTTCAACTACATCTGGACCCCGGCTTTCGCCGGGGTGACGACATGATCTAATCGAATTTCTCTTAAGTTAATGACATTGAGTTTAGGCCTCTGAAACGGGGTTACAGGCCATGAGGGGGCCTTCATTCAGGGCTCGTTATTTCAACATGCTAAGTTAATACTGGAAAGCGGATTCTAACCTGGGATGGGTGTAGGGAGATCCTTCCATAATTCCACAAATCCTGCTGTCTCTACAGGCACATGTTGACTGGTGGCGCATTGAAACGAGTCAACCTTACCTATGATCCGTACGGGGTTTTCAGGGGAAGTATCTCCCCGGCCGGGATATATGCCCGGCAGAAGTGGCTGGGGGAAGCGGGCGATGCTGCCTGGCAGAAGGAGTACCAACAAAAGACCGCCGGACTGTTGTCAGGGCAGGCCGAAGACGGATCATGGGGCCGATCCGTGGTGGAAACCGTTCGCCGTCTCTTTGGCCTGCACCTTACGGTCAGATCCCCTGATAAAGCCATAGACAAGGCCCTGGAATGGCTCATCCGCCGGCCTGTGGAGCCGGCGGGAGAGCCCCCCTTGAAAAGCGGGGACCTGGTCGGCCTTCCTTTTACCGTCGGGTCCATGTCATCGTTTCAATGGGGCGCCACTCTTTTTCTAACCACTATCTTCGGGAAAGCGCAGCACCCTCGCATGGTGGAAGGCTATGCGCTCTTGGGGGAAAGGATGTTCCGACAAGGGGTTCGGTTGTGCGGGTGGGCCGGTTTGAGCAATTATCTGCGGGCCCTGGTGGTTCACCCTGCCTATGCAAAAAGCGCCCTCACCCTGCAGGCGGTCAGGGAACTGGAACGGGTCCAGACTCCCGATGGCGCGTGGCCGGGCCGCCTCCCCTTTTACCAGACCCTCAATGCACTGGCCCACCTGGATTTCAAGAGCGCCGAAGCCCAGCTTGAGCCGGCCTTTGACAGGCTGGCGCGTACACAGAATAAAGACGGCTCATGGGGCAGGGGGCAGCGGGAATGGAATACATTTTTGGTGGTGCATGCCCTCAAAAACAAAGGAATGCTTTGATAGATCCACGGAGTTCCATCCACCGAACATTGCAGTGATTCACCGGTATTCAGGGAAACGAATATTTTTAAGGTGTTGGATCGCTGCTCAAAGTAGATTTTATCTGCTTGAAAATATTAGGCACTGGGAACAGGAGCATTGGATGCGATCGTGTTCTTTACGGACGTGCCGGGTCCCCGGACAGGGCGGCCACATCTATCTTCATTATTTCTGCTGCGGGAAGGCCGTTGCGGACCAGTTTTACCATATAGTTCATATAGGGATGGACGCCGTCATAGAATCTCTTGAATCCTGAGCAGAGATAATTGAGCCCAGGTTCACCGCCGGGGGATCTACCAAAACGGTGTTTGGGGCATCCCCCCCGGCACGCAAAAAGGACGTCACAGCCGCGGCAGTATGCGGGAAGCCCGGTTTCCTTTGAGGCGCCGAATGCCATCTGCCGTTCAGAGAAGACCATCTCTCTCAGGTCATCCTCCAGAATGTTTCCAAGCCGGTACCCGGGGTATACGAAATGGTCGCAGGAAAAGATGTCGCCGTTATGTTCGATGATAAGATTCAGTCCGCAGCGGGGAGCAAGATAGCACACCCCCGCCGGCAGACCCGCCCAGGCCCCCAGGGTCCATTCAAAGTTCATCACAAAGATACGGCCCACGTCGTTTCTGACCCACTCTTCAAAAATCCCGACAAGGAATTCCCCATAATCTTGGGGTCTTACACTCCATTTTGTCACCGGGGCAGCTGGTGCTTCTCCGGAGCCGCCCGCCCTCTCCACAATGGGGATAAACTGGATAAAACGGACCCCCTGAGCCTTAAAAAAACGGTACACCTCCAGGGGGTGCCGGGCGCTCTCCCTGTTCACGGTGGCCAGAACATTTACCTCCACACCGTATTTCTGCATCATCTGTAAGGATTCCAGCACCCTTGCATGGGTGGGCCTTCCGGTCCTGTCCAGGCGATGGCGATCATGAACGGTGTCAGGGCCGTCGATGCTCAATCCCACCAGAAAATGGTTCCTCGAAAGAAATTCGCACCACCATTTGTCTATCAGGGTTCCGTTGGTCTGAAGCGTATTTGAAATCTGTTTTCCCGAGCTGTAGGTGCGCTGGAGATCCAGGGCCCGGCGGAAAAAATCAATCCCCATCAAGGTGGGTTCGCCGCCCTGCCAGGCAAATGCAACGGAGGGCCCCGGCTGGGAGGCGATATATTCCCGGGTGTAGGTCTCCAGCACCACGTCAGACATGCGCCATTCCCTCTTTGGAAACAGGGCCTTTTTATCCAGGTAGAAGCAATACCGGCAATCCAGGTTGCAACTCGGCCCCGCAGGCTTGGCCATCAGTTCAAAGGCCTGCCGCCGTGGACCCTCCATGCCGCGGGAATTGGGTTCAGTGTCCGTTTTCTGTGTCATTACACGTTATGCAAAGAGTTTTAAAAGGATTTCGAGAACCGGTACGGCCCCGTGGGGTACCTTACCATGGAATCCCATTTCAGGCCAAACCAAACCGGTTGGCGCCCCGGGACTCTTCCCTTTTCAGAGCGTGATCTCGGGCCGTGACTATTTAGTTGATATTCATCACTTTGCTGGGATATAAGGCCGTAAAAGGGTGTTACACTGTTCCGGCATCATCCGTCATAACTGTTCTTACAGGGGGGCATCTCCATGAAAATCTCACGCAGGGAATTCCTGAGTCTCCCCCCCAAGGCCCTGGCCGCCGCGTTGCTGAGCGGCGCGGTGGGAGCGGGTTCGGGCTCCGGTTGTTCGGATGGCGGCGGGAATTCAGTCTCACCCCATCCCAACATCTTGTTGCTCATGGTGGATCAACTGCAGACGCCTCCGCCGGGATACGGACCGGATGAGGGGATGGCCCAGGGACTGAAAGAGATCTTCGGTTTTCGGGCGCTTTCTCCGGATAACCCGTTTACCCGGTTCTTCCCCGGTTTTTTGCGGCTGCGGGAAAACGGGGTGGTTCTCAGGACCCACTATACCGCTTCCTCCGCCTGTACGCCCAGCAGGGCCTGCATCATGACCGGGCAGTACAATACCGGTGTCTACCAGACCACCGGTATTTTCAAGGAGCCCGACAATGTGACCTGGCTCGATCCCTACGGCATCCCCACCATCGGCGACTGGTTCCACGCGCTGGGCTACACCACCCACTATTTCGGAAAGTGGCACGTGTCGGACCCCGAAGATCCCGACTATCTGGAGCCCTGGGGGTTCTCGGACTGGGAGTCCTCCTACCCCGAACCGCACGGCAAAGACGTCTATAATCTGGGCGTATATCGCGACGCGGGCTTTGTGGAGGATGTTCGCGGGTTTCTTGCAAAAAAGGGGTCCAACCCCGGGGGCCGGCCCTGGTTCGCGGTGGGGTCGCTGGTCAATCCCCATGACTGCAGCAGCTGGCCAATACAGTGGCAAATGCCCAAGGATAAGGGCGTGGTGCCGTGGGTCGATTATCCGCCGCCGCCCCCCAATCCCTTCCAGGGGGAACACAGCCTGCCGGACCCGGATCCGGATCCGGAGCGTGCGGGAATGGAGGTGCCCCTCAACCCAGACGATTTTCCCCAGGACAATTGTGACCTGCCGCCCACTTTTGAGGAATTCCTGGCGGACAAGCCCCGGTGTCAGTATGACTACTCGCTCAAGTGGGGACTGGCCTATAAATCCAAGCTCGGTTTCAAGGAGCTTGTCTTTCCCTTGCCCCTGCCGTTTCAACTTCAGGGGGAATACGCATCGGCCTGGTCCCTGGCCTATAATCAGTTCTATGTATACCTTCACTATCAGGTGGATCTCCGGATCCGCCGGATGCTTCAGGCCCTGGACGACAACGGGCTGAGGGAGAATACCATCGTGGTCTTCCTCTCGGATCATGGAGACATGACCGGGGCCCACGGCGGGATGATTCAGAAATGGCATTCCGCCTACGAAGAAATCACCCGGGTGCCCATGGTCGTATCCTCCCCCCTGGTGAACCCCGGCAAGCATCACATGAGGGAGATCATTCAACCCACCAGTTCCATCGACCTGGCCCCCACCCTGCTGGGCCTGGCCGGGTATGATGAAACGGATGTGGCGGCCGCCAAGGCCTCCATGAAAGATCAGCAGGCGGTGGAAGACCTTGTGGGCGCCGATCTGTCATCCCATATCAAAGGGGAGGCCACCGGTGATATCCCGGGTCCTGACGGAAAGCCCCGGCCGGGGGTGTTCTACATGAGCAATGATATGATCACCGAGATGGGATTCGATTCCAGTGAAGACACCCGGGAAGAGTACCGGATATTTTTGGGCAACGTGGAATACGAGCGGCGCAAAGGGATTCCCCTGGCCTCCGGACCGGTTCTGCAGCCCAATAACGTAAGGGCCCTGTGCACCGGCGACTGGAAGATCGTTCAATACAAAGACCCCAACGGGGTTGAACCGGATGAATGGGAACTCTACTACCTGACAGCGGATCCCATCGAGGAAACCAACATCGTTGATTTCAGGACCGGGGAGGTTCGTCATGACGTAACGGTCCCCGGCTGGACAACCTGGCAACTGCAGGAAAAGAATCAGGAGTTGAGGACGGAACTGGTCAGGCAGGAGGCGCTTCTGACCCGGGCATAGACCCGGGACATGATTTGATATCCTTCAGGCACGCCGGCCTGGCCATTACCCTCAAGGCGGCCCGCCTTCAGAAGGATCTGGCCCAGGTCCTGGTGGTCTCATCCGGGCGGAATACCCCCCAGGACATTGATTATGTGGTGAACGGCATTTTACGCATATGCAAGGAAGTGGATCCCCACTGCTGGCTTCCCAAAGAGTAAGGCGGACGGTAACCGGTGGGGTGTAGGGGGTTAGGGTGGATTTGAAAGAGCGAGTGCATGCGCATCGGGATCAGATCATCCGGATTCGGCGGGACCTGCATCGTATACCTGAAACCGCGTATGAGGAAAAAAAGACCTCCGCCTATGTGGCCCGGTGTTTAGGCGAAACAGGGCTTTCAGTGCAAACGGGCATGGCCCGGCACGGGGTGGTGGGGCTTCTCGAGACCGGGGTTCCCGGACCCGGTTTGCTCATTCGTGCGGAGATGGACGCGCTTCCGGTCCGTGAAGAAACCGGGCTCCCCTTTTCTTCCGCCCATGAAGGCGCCATGCACGCCTGCGGCCATGACGGGCATATGGCCATGGTGCTGGGGGCCGCCATGGTGCTGAGCCGGATCAGGGAAAGACTGAAAGGGAGTGTCAAGTTTGTGTTTCAGCCTGCCGAAGAAGGTCCGGGCGGCGCCCAGCCCATGATCGAGGCCGGGGTGATGGAAGACCCCAAGGTGGATTACGCCCTGGGGTGCCATCTCTGGCCGGGAATTCCTGTAGGGGCCATAGGGGTCCGGCCCGGCCCCTTTATGGCGGCCATGAACCGGTTTGATCTCACCATCACGGGTAAGGGGGGACACGCGGCCATGCCCCATGAGTGCGTGGACGCCCTGGATACCGGGGTGCAGGTGGTGGGTGCCCTTCAGCGCATGGTGAGCCGTCAACTGGACCCCCTGTGCCCGGGCGTGGTGACCGTCGGAGAGTTTCATGCGGGAACCGCCTTCAATGTCATCTCCTCCACGGCGGAGATGTCGGGCACCTGCCGGACCTTTGACCGCCGGATCTGGGAATCGTGGCCCTCCCGTATGGAGACCATTGTTCAAGGGGTGTGCCGGGCCATGGGCGCCGGGTATGAATTGCGCTTTCGGTTCAGCTATCCCCCCTTGGTGAACGACCCGTCCGTGGCCCGGATGGTCCGCCAGTGCGCAGAAGCGGTGGTGGGCCCGGACCAGGTGGTGGAACCCGAGCCCACCATGGGCGGAGAGGATATGGCCTTTTTTCTGGAAAGGGCCAAGGGGTGTTTCTTCTTCCTCGGGGCGGGACATGAAAACCGCGCTCCCCTTCACAGCCCCCGGTTCGACTTCAGTGAGGATGTTCTCCCCATAGGCACAGAGACCTTTTGCCGGGTCGCACTCCACCTTCTGGGATAGACGGGGGAAGGCCTATGCCTGCCACCCCCTGATGCGCCATGGGTCTTTCTTACTGAACAGAGATCCAGACGATGCCGCCGATAACCAGGACCACTCCGAGCAATATCCGCAGCCTGAACCGCTCCTGACGGAAGAGGAGACTGATGCCCAGGGTAAAGAGGGGAAAGGCGGCAATGATGGGAGAAACCACCACCACCCTTCCGCAATTAAGCGCCGAATACATGCTCAAGATGCCTATGGCGATCAATACGCCGGCAGGTGTGCTCCACAGGAGACCTTTGAGGGGAAGGACCAGGGGGAGTCTGCCCATGCGCAGATAGTAGATGAGAACAGCCCCGAAAAAGGAGACCGTGAACGAAACCAGGCCTGCATAATAGGGGCTGGGGACCATCTCCAGACCGACTTTGCCGAGAATGTGGTTGGCCCCGCGGATCACGGCGGCGCCCATGGGAAAGATGAGCATCCACAATGCCCAGTGCCGGTGCCCTTGCCGGTTCCAGGAAAGGATCATGACCCCTGCCACCGTGCCTACGGTGCCCAGCAGGAGCATGAGGGTCACCTGCTCGCCCAGGGCCAGGACCGCCCCGGCCGTGGCAAAGAGGGGCGCTGTTGCCGAAATGGTGGCCGCCACCGTGGGACCCATCCGCTTGGTGGCCTCAAATGCCAGATAAATGGAAAACAGGGGGTGGATCAATCCGTTCATAAAAAAGATCCAGGTTCCGGGATTCGTCAGATACGCTGTTTTCAACAGGAATGGAGACAGCAACCAGTAGACCGCCACGCAGGTGCCGATGGAAATCATGGAGCTGGTCTGAGGGTCCACGTGGGCGAAACTCCGCATGGTCACCACCACCTGTCCGCCGAAACAGGCAGCCGCTAATGTGGCATAGAGGATGGGCGTAGTTGAAACATCCATGAGGAAACAGGCTCAGCGCGAAAACATCCTTTTCACCAAACGATCAATTTCAGACCATAACCGGTTTTGGCCGGCCACAAAAGGGAAAAAGGAATGACGGGGGAAGGGATCTCCGGGAATCTGAACAGCGTTATTATGAGAAACCGGCTGAAATTCAGCCACTTAACGCTGCGTGATTTTGTCCCGCCGGTCAGCGGGGCAATCGGTCTGCGGCTGTCCGCGGGTGTCTGCGGTCAATCGAAGGATGAACCGCCGACCCACACAGACGGCCGCAGACATTTCCTTTGGCCGACCTGGCCGAAGAAAAAATGCCAGGATTTTGCCCCGAGAGGATGTAACATCAGAGGCCAATTAATTGACAAATCAAGATGTGACCCTATGTCACATAAGGATGCCATGGAATGGATTGAGGGAATCCCTTCCTACGCAAATTGGGATAGCCCCTTGACATATCCCCCTTCACTCCATATGATTTCAGCCATGAAGGAGTTTCTCGTTCGAGGGTTGTGATACCCGAGGCCATGGAGACGAATAAACCTTGGAGGTAAGCTTATGGATTCTGTTCGAACAAAGGTATTTAAGAGCAATCGCAGCCAGGCGGTCCGGCTGCCGAAACCGATTGCCTACCCCGAGTCTGTCAAAGATGTTGAAATCACGGCCGTGGGCAGAAAGCGGATTATTGTGCCGGTAGGCGAATCCTGGGATGATTGGTTTGATTCACCAGGGGTTTCCACTGATTTCATGACAGAGCGTCACCAGCCAAAAGACCAGTTCCGGGAGATTCCGTGATGATCAAATATCTCCTGGACACCAATATCGTCATTTATACCATGAAAAACCGTCCCCGGCAGATCAAGAAACGGTTTCAGCGGCATCATGGCCGGATGGCCATATCGTCCGTGACATTGGGTGAATTGGTGTACGGCGCAGAACACTCCCAGCAAGTAGAACGGAATCTGGCTGATGTTGAGGCCATGGTCTCCCGCCTGGATGTGCTTTCCTTTGATCAGGCGGCGGCCTATCATTTCGGCCGGATTCGAGCGGCACTGTATGCCATGGGTCGGCCCATAGGACCGTATGATATGATGATTGCCGGTCAGGCCAGGGCGTCCGGGCTCATTCTGGTCACAAACAATACGGGCGAATTTTCACGCGTTCCCGGACTGTTAATTGAGAACTGGTACCCGGATGAGTTTGGTTTACCGTGATTTGCGAAATACCCTGTTTAGAAAAGTTTGTAGTTCTAACAGTGCGGCTGACGAATCTCACGAGAGAAAGAAGGAGGTCGAACAGTGGAATATGACAAAGAAAAAGTGGATGAAATGGCCCTGGCCCTCCTCTATCTTACGACTTTTGAAGAGAAGGACTACGGACCCAGGGCATGGAAGGGGATGGACTGGGAGGTCATGAACCGCCTCCATGAAAAGGGGTATATCGGCAACCCAAAAAGCAAAGCAAAATCGGTGCCCCTGTCAGAAGAGGGTGCCCGATTATCTGAAGCACTTTTCAAGAAGCATTTTGGCTCACCACGGTGAGCAGGATGTCGGACCCATCCCTGAGATCACGGATGGGTCAGCCGCTCCCGGCCGGTAAATTCCCGGGCGATCTGCTGGAATCCTTTTTAAAGGCCCTCGGTATTGAAGACCCCTCCATTCTGATGTAGGCCGGTGTGGGCGAAGATATGGCCGCCGTGGATATCTCCGGTGAAGAGACCCTCATTTTAACCTCCGACCCCATCACCGATATATTACACATGGGATCATGAAAAATTTCTGAAGAGCGTCCCGTGGCCCGATGGGTGACCCCATACCTTCATATTTTAATGTGCGAATGAGTTGACCGGGATCTGACATGACGAATAAGTACCGGATGTATGTGGATGAGGTTGGAAATCCCGATCTGGAAAGCTCTTTTAATCCCAATCACCGTTTCTTGAGTCTTACAGGTATCATAATCCATCTCAATTATGTGAAAGAGGCCTTCCATAGTGAAATCGAACTCCTGAAAGCCAAATATTTCAGCTCACATCCCGATGATCCGGTTGTTCTCCATAGAAAAGAACTTTTGAGTGCCAAACCGCCTTTTCAGGCATTGAGTGACCAAGCTGTAAGAGAGAAATTTGATAAAGAATGCTGGATTGCTTGAGTGTGTGGGACTATAAAGTCATCACAGTTTGCCTGGACAAAAAGAAGCACCGAGAGACTTACACCACGTGGCGTTATGACCCGTACCATTATTGCCTTGCAGTCCTTCTTGAACGTTTCAATTTCTGGTTGAAGCGGTAAAATGCAAAGGGCGATGTGATGGCTGAATCGAGGGGTGGTAAGGAAGACCGGCGACTCAAGGATTCATTTCACCGTCTTTGGTGTCAGGGAACAGATTTCATCGAACCAAAAGAATTTCAGGCGTCTTTCACGAGTCGGCAACTCAAAGTAAAGCCGAAAACGGCAAATGTGAGCGGACTTCAACTCGCCGACATTCTCGCTCATCCGAGCCGCGCGGAGATACTATACGAGGAGGGGCTACTGGGTCGGGAACTCGCTCCCTTTTCCAAGAAAGTAATCAGGATATTGCAGCAGAAGTATGACCGACACGGGGGGAGGGTGTTTGGGAAAAAATTTCTGTAGACCAAAAAAAAGGCCCTTACGGGCCCGATGGCTTTTGCCATCCACCTCCGAATGATATCGGATTAAATTCATATTAACAATTGATACACTCTCTGTCAAGAAAGAAATTATCTACCAAGGAGCGATTGCCCGGACGGTGGCCCTCTTAAAAAGCGGGAGTGAATGGGACTACAAGTCCAACTTTCAGCTTATCTGCCCAGACCCCACGGTAAATTTGTTCTAAGCAGAAAATGCCTTTAAATAAAGCCATATCAGAGCTTTTGCATATGGCGAGAGGTTTGAGTGTTCAGTGTTCAGGTGTCAGGAAGGGACAAAATGCTTTACCCTGAAACCCGAAACCTG
>JAIPDZ010000118.1 GCA_021737425.1 Deltaproteobacteria bacterium | reverse complement strand
GATCACCGCCGATGACAATGGGCCGGTCGGTGGGGAGTTGCAGGGCTGCGAACCACTTGGCATGCAGACGGCGGTAGGTGCCGTCCGCCATGACAATGGCAAGCCCTTCGTTGAGCAGGGCCAGGGTATCCCGGTCCCCCTCCCTGACGGCAAAGCAGAAATCCTGGCGGAATCCTTCAATGGGTCTGTCAATGACCTTAAGGTCGGTCAGGCCTATTTGCTGAATGAGGCGCAGGCCTACCAGCCGCTGGATGACCACCGCGTCGTACCGGCCCTGGGAAAGCTGTCGCAGCGCCTCCTCGAAGGTGGGCGTGGTATGGATGTGAATGCCGCGTTCTTCCCTTCTTAGAAACTCTTCGGCATTGTCCCCTTTCATCACCGCTACCTGCCGACCCCGCAGGTCGCCCAGGTCATGGATGCCCGCATTGTCTTTCCGGACCACAATGGCCCCGTGCAGGAACATATAGGGAAACGTAAAATCAAAGAGGGCTTCCCGCTCCGGGGTGCGGCCCACCAGGGGGAGGGCCTGGATTTCCCCCTTTTCCAGCCAGCTACGGACCTGGGCCCACGGCCCGGTACGGAACACCACCTCGCGGTTCATGGCCCCCAGGGCCTCCCGCATCAATTCCACCGAAAACCCGTCGGCCCGCCCGTTCTCATCCACCATGGAAAAGGGAGGATAGTCGATCTCGGCTGCGCTCTTAATGGGCGGGGTTTCCGCCATCACGCTCACCGGCACAGTTAGCAGGCATGCCAAAACAAGCCACAGGTAAATGCCCCGCGCGGAACTTGCAACGCGGAACGCGGAACGCAGAAGAAACGACTTTATGACTACCTCATGACTATCCATGACCAGCTCGTCAATGAACAAGGATACTTGAAGATTGAAGAATAAAAAAAGCCCTGATCCCTTTGAGGTGTTGGTCCGCAATCCTGTTGCGAATTTTCATCATAAATCGCAATAATGTTTGGGAATATTATTGAAAGGATATCGGTCAATCATTTTCATCTCAAGATCTCATGTCGCCACCAGGCCATCTCATTTGCAAACAACGCCCTCATGACCTCCTTACTATCTAACAGGGCATCTCCTCTCTCTAATCCCGGTCTTCACAAGCGGGCAGATATATGCAGACCGTGGTCCCCTCTTCCGGGACCGAATCCACGGTGATGTGGCCGTCATGGTTTCGAATGATGCCGTAGGCCGTGGTGAGGCCCATTCCCATCCCCTTCTGAATTCCCCGTTCCTTGGTGGAAAAATAGGGATCAAAGATCCGCTCCATGATGGATTCGGGGATCCCCGGGCCTTCATCCTGAACCATGATCCGTATATAAGGTCCTTTTTTGAGCGGGAGGCCGGAACCCTTTTGCTTCTCCCGGTCTCTCACGTTTTCAGCCTCGAGGGTTACGGTTCCGCCCTGGGGCATGGCCTCCACTGCATTGGTGAGGATGTTTTCAAGGGCAAGACGAAGCTGATGCGGATCATGGTGGATTGGGTACAGGTCCTCTGCAACTAAAAGGTTGCAATGCACCTGAGGATCGGCCGGGATCTGCGCTGCGATCTGGGTCAACAGCTCTTTGATGGCTCCGGGTTTTCGGAGGGGCGCACCGCTTTTGGACAGAATCGCGAGTCTATGGGTCAAATCCCGGGTCTTCATACAGGCCTGTTCCGCCTCATCCAACAGGTCCGTGACCGACTCTTCGGGCCCCAATTCCATCTTTGCCAGGGAGATGTTGCCCATAATGGTGGTCAGCAGGTTGTTGTAATCGTGGGCGATGCCTCCGGTGAGGGTGGCCAGGGCCTCCATCTTTTGGGCCTGCCGGAGTTGGGATTCAAGTCGCTCCTTCTCTTTTTGGACCGCAATCCGTCTGGTCACGTCCCGGCCGATGCCGCTGATGTACGGCGGCCCATGCTCGGGCTCAATGAGCCGGCTTCGATATTCTATGTAAATTTGGCTTCCATCTTTTCGATAATACCTGGAAATCCCGTCAACGTGTCCTTCGCGTGTAAGCCTTTGAAGATATTCACTTTCAAACAAAGCCCTCAACTCGGGAACCATAAAGTCGGAGGCCTTCCGCCCGATGATCTCCTCCTCTTCATATCCGAATAGATGCTTTAAGGCGGAATTTGCGGCAATAAAGCGCCCTTCCAGGTCCTGGGTAAATATCAGATCGGAAACCGAATCAAAGAGTTCCCGGTACTCCTGCTGGGATTTGCGAAGGGCCTCTTCAGCCTCCGCCCTTTCAACAATTTTCCCAATTAACCTGGCCGAAAATGCCAGCCTTTTCTTGGCCAGATCCACAATGAATGTGGGCCGTGATGCATAGGCGGCAGCCACCTCCCGCAGGTCTTGGGGGTCAACCTTAAAGGTTTCGGCCAGTGCTTTCAGGCGTTCGGGCTCCATGGGCGGATTTCCATACCCGATGTTGATGGCCCCCACAACCCGTCCTCCCGCATAAATGGGCTCCCCATACAAGTGGATACCGCCCACGCAGGGAATATCCGTGCACCGGCCCGTTTCAATGGTCGCCTTTGCCGAGTCGTTCCAGCAGTTCTCATGACACAGCCACTTCCCGCAGCGCAGGGCCTCCTCGTTATCCTCGGTTTGGCACAACGCCCGGGAGGCGGCATCCATAAACCGGCACCACCCCGAAGAAAACATCCCGAACGCATAGTCCCCGTTGGCCTCATAGATGGCCACAGAGGTCTCCAGAAGATCAATGGTATCTTCAGCGATTTCTTTAAGGGTCTCTTTTCCCACAGAATCCAGAATTACCCGGCAGGTGTTCAATGCGGTCACATCACCATAGGGCGGTTCATAGGATGTTTCTTCTTCAGCGGACTTGACCCTTTTATCCAACAGCCATGCGATCTGCTGAAGGCGATCTTCGGAATTCTCCTGCCTGTTCATTTCAGCCCTCTTCCATCCTTCTCAATTTTTTCCATCGGTTCCTCTTCTTCATTCTCCAGCATATCTCATGATCAATTCTGTTCCATCAACAGGGTTTTAACCTTGCGGGCCAGGCTGTCGGGCGCAAAAGGCTTCTGAATGAACGGGATTCCCTCCTCGAGGGCACCATTTCGGACAACACTGTTGTCCGTGTAGCCTGACATAAAGAGTACCCTTAGCCCTGGCTTTTGTTTCTGGAGCTTCTCCGCCAGTTTCTTTCCGCTCCTCCCCGGCATGACCACATCGGTCAATAGTAGATGAACCGCCCGTTTATGTTTTCCAAACACTTCAAGAGCCTCTTCAGCATTCCCGGCCATGAGGACCGTATATCCATAACGACTGAGCACTTTACGGGCGATGTTCCTGACACTTGCTTCGTCCTCCACCACCAGGATGGTCTCAGAACCCTGAAGATCCTCAAAATCCGGTTTTTCCGCCTGTCGATCCACTGTGCCCGTCTCAACCCGGGGAAGATAAATCTTGAAGGTGGTCCCTTTGTCGGGTTCGCTATAGACCCAGATATATCCGTTGCTTTGCTTTACGATCCCATAGACCATGGAGAGTCCCAGGCCGGTTCCGACACCCATCTCCTTGGTGGTGAAAAAGGGCTCAAATACCTGGGCCTGGGTCTCAGGGGACATTCCTGTCCCAGTGTCGCTCACGGCCAGCATCACATGGGAACCGGGGGTTACCACATCCCCATGCTTTTTCGCATAAACCGGATCCAGTTCCACATTGGCGGTTTCAATGGTGAGCTTTCCGCCTTGGGGCATGGCATCCCGGGCATTGACCGCCAGGTTCATCACCACCTGTTCCAATTGACCGGGATCCGCCTTCACAAGACCCAGGTCAGGCGCCAAGAGGGTTTTCAGCTCCACGGGTTCTCCAATAAGACGAACCAGCATTTTATCCATTTCCTCCACCACCTGGTTAAGATTCAGGATCTCCGGCTGTAAAATCTGTTTTCGGCTAAAGGCCAACAGTTGCCGGGTCAATCGGGCGGCACGTTCCCCAGCATCTTTGATCTCCTTCAGAATTTCGTAAAGCGGCTCATCCCTGTTCAGATCCATGAGACCTATTTGTGCATTTCCGGTGATAGTGGTCAACAGGTTGTTGAAATCATGGGCCACACCCCCGGCCAGGCGTCCCACGGACTCCAGTCGTTGGGATTGCCGAAGTTGGTCCTCCAGAGATTTCCTTTGCTTCTCGGTCTCTCGCTGTTCGAAAAGCAACCGCTGTTGTTCCAGCGCACTCAGAACTGCACTGCCGAGACGTTTTACATGTTCCTTAATGACGTAGTCCCAAGCCCCAGCCTTCATGCATGTCACAGCCGTATCCTCGTTCATGGACCCGGTCAGAATAATAAAAGGCACATCCGGGATGCGTTCTTTGGCGATCTTGAGTGCGGTCATGCCGTCAAAACTCGGCAGCAGGTAATCACATACAATGAGATTCGGGCGGAAATCTTCCAGTGCTCTCAGGAACTCTTCCCGTGTCTCGACCCGGCGAAATTCACAATGTCCCAGCTCCTTTTTGATTTCCCTTTCAGCGAGCTCCGCGTCTGTGGGCAGGTCCTCTACGATCAAAACATGCGTTTCTTCTACCATATGCCTCCGGTCCCCTGCGGAAACAGGGATTAACGTTCAAACATCATGGTTCATGGTTTAAGATTGAAACAACCAAATTCGAGAAACAGGTCACTCAAACCTAAATTACCGGTAAGGCTGATTGACCAGAAGCCAGTACAACCCCACCTGGCTCATGGCCTCTGCAAATCCCTTAAAATCCACAGGCTTTACCACATAGCTGTTGGCCCCCAACGCATATGCCGCCCTTATATCCGGATCTTCGCGCGAAGAGGTCACAACCACCACCGGGATGGAGCGGGTGTGTTCATTCGCTTTGATGGATTTGAGCACATCCAGACCGTTCATCTTGGGGAGCTTCAGATCCAGAAGCACTACTCTGGGGCCCTGCACCATATCCCTGTCCGCATATTTTTTCCGACAAAAGAGAAAATCAACGGCTTCGGCCCCGTCTTCCACTGTATGGATACGGTTCACAAGATTGTGCTTCTTGAGTGCCCGGTGAATCAGCTCCGCATCCTGTGGATTGTCTTCCACCAGCAAAACATCTACTGCTTCCCAATCTTCCATAATCATCCTCCTTTACGTGGAAGCGTGAAATAGAATGTGGCCCCCTTGTCCGGCTCGCCATGCGCCCATATCCGGCCACCGTGGCGAAGGATGGCCCGCTGCACATTGGCCAATCCAATACCTGTCCCGTCAAACTCCCGGCTACTGTGCAAGCGCTGAAACACATGAAAGAGCTTATCCACATATTGCATGTCAAATCCAGCGCCGTTATCCTCGATCGTATAGATGAGTTCATTTTCCTTGGTTTTACCGCTGATCTTGATTACCGCTCTGTTCCGATCGGCAGAGAACTTAACGGCATTGGCGATCAGATTCACCCATATCTGACGGATGAGGGTGGGGTCCCCCATGGCAGGGGGAAGGGAATCCCCCTGAAAATCGATGCGCTCCCGATCCTCCGGTGTGGTCAGTTCGTGATACACCGAGCGGGCCAGCGTGGTCATGTCGATGCGGGACACTGACATCTCTACACGGCTGAGACGCGAATAGGTCAGGAGACCGTCGATCAGCTGCCCCATCCGTTCCGCCTCTCTTTGTACCACGCCCATGATTCGCCGGCCTTCATCGTCTATCCGGTCATGATAATCTTCTTTCAAGATGTCTACATACCCGTCAATGGCCCTCAGGGGCGCCCGCAGGTCATGGGACACCGAATAGGCAAAGGCCTCCAGTTCTTTGTTGGAGGCTTCCAACTGTAGAATGTTGTATCTGAGTTTTTCGGCCATTTCATCGAACGCCCGGGACAATGCCCCGATTTCATCCTTAGCAGCGGTTCTCACCTGGAAATCAAGATTTCCCCGGCCGATCTCCTGAGCACCGGCCACGAGCTGGTGTATGGGTTGGGTAATGGAGTGCGATAGAAACAGGCCTAATCCGCCGATGAGGAATATGACCGTTAGTGTGATTCCGCCGATCTGCTCTGCCAGTCGATAGACCGGTGCATAGGCCTCGGACTGGTCCATCTCCGTGACCAGCGCCAGGTCATAGTCTGCCAGCCATTTATAGGCACCAATGACCGGAACACCCCGATAATCCTTGTAAAAGCCGACGTCGTCCCTGCCGGAAAGACAGTCTTCCACCCCTTGGGTACGCACCACTTTTCTCAGAGCATAATTCTGACCGAATCGCGGTTCGGTGACGAAGAAATTGAAAGTGTTGACCAGATAGGTGTCCTCGGTGGACCTCAGGCTGCAGCCCTGTTCCATGATATTGGAAAGCTCTGTGAGATTCAGACGGCCTGCCAACACAGCGATCAGATTGCCCGTTTCATTTCTAATAGGGGTCCCTATTACCATGGTAGACTGCTCGAGCGTGGCTGAATAATAGACACTCTGAACATAGGTATGAGACTTCCCCTCTGTAAAATACCGCCGGTTGTCACGATATTTGCCCTCCTGCCGGCTATTGGTGGATGCGAGGATAATGCCATGACCGGGACAGATCACAAACAGCTCGGTGAAGCCACCGTATTGCAACCGCACCCCCAAATGGTGTACAAGGAGATCCTGTTTTGCGCTGAAATACTTAGGGGCGGATGCATCGTGCGTGGCCAGAATACCGGCGTATTCTTTGACCAGCGGGCGTTGGGCCAACTCCTGAAGGCTTCGCTTGTTATCATTAATCCATCGATGAAACTCACTTCCCTTCAGTAGGTTGGTGGAGTCAAGATGGTTGATGGTCTGCTTCTCAATGGTATTTTTGCCATTGTGGTAGGCCAACCAGGTGACCCCGATCAAAGGGACAATGGCCAGCAGGAGAAGTATCAGCGTTATTCTCGTTCTGAGCTTCATTTCCTACTGCCCGTATCAGTCTCTTTTAAGAATTCAAGGGTATAGGCGTGACGCACATCAAACGCATGGGCCAGCAACCCCTGTTCCCTTAAAATGTCATACATATGTTGCCATATCTCAGGCTTCATGGTGCCGATATTGTCTCTTCCAGTATGGACCAAGGGGAGCATAGCCTCCATCATGGCCTTTTGCAGTTCCGGGTCCTTAATACGGGCATATTTCAAAACAATGCGCACAGCCTGGTCGAAATTTCCAACAATATCTTGCCAGCCCTTAAGCGACGCTCTCACGAACCGGGCCACCAGATCGGGCTTTTCCTGGACCATGGCAGCCGTCACCGCCAAGATATCGGAGTAAAAGCGGGTGCCGTAGTCTGAAGGCCAGATCAGGTTGGGGGTTAACCCCTGATCGCGCATTTTGATGACTCCTCCCGTGTAATAAAGGGGCGTCACGTCCACATCTCCCTTGAAAAAGCCCTCATATGTAGGATCATAAGCAACGATGTCAATTTGGGATATGTCCACTTGCAGCTTTTTCATTAGTGCATTGAAGAGCACCTGCAAGTCCCTGATACCGCTTTTATCGCCTCCAGCGGCCACCGTTTTTCCCAGGAAATCCCGGGGGCGCTCAATCCCCGAATCCTGCCGGGCTGCCAGAACGACTGCACTGCGCCGGTAAATGGCCGCCACCGCCACCAGCGGCACACCCTCACTCCGCTTGATGATTAGACTCTCAGGCCCCATAACAGCAAAATCTGCTTTCCCGGAAATCAATTGTTGGGCAGGATCTATGCCTTTTCCCCCTTCCAGAAAGTTCACTTTTATGTTTTCCTGCTCATAGTAGCCCTGCGCTTGGGCTATGTAAAACCCGGCAAACTGGGCTTGATGAACCCATTTAAGCTGAAGCCGTACCTCCTCCATGGGCCCTGGCTTAGAAGTCCGGGGTTCCTCACACCCGAACAGGGGGAAGCCTAAAACATAGATTAAGCATAAGCATATGCAAATTCGAATCTTCCTGGAAAGTTCCTGTCTCAAAATTCTCTCTTTTTCATTGGAAGTCGTCACGTAGATCAGTTCCGTTCATCTATAGATCTAAGGAAAATCCCTTTTGCCTGAACAGGGTCAGGCAGGCCTTTACCGCTTCCGGGTCATAAAGAAGGCCTGCGTTGGCCTCGATCTCGGCCAGGGCCGGGTCCAGCCCGATGGCGGGCCGGTAAGGCCGGTGGGAGGCCATGGCCTCCACCACATCGGCCACGCAGAGGATGCGGGCTTCCAGGAGGATATCTTCTCCAGCCAGACCTTGAGGATAACCGGAGCCGTCCATCTTCTCATGGTGCTGGTGCACCATTTGGGCGATGGGCCAGGGGAATTCAATCTCTTTTAGGATATCGTAACCCACCTGGGGGTGGGTCTGAATAAGGGCGAATTCAAAGTCCGCAAGACGGGTGGGCTTGCTCAGGATCCCGGCCGGGATAGTGATCTTGCCCAGGTCATGGATCAGGCCTGCCAACCGGATGCCCTCGATCCGATCCTCTGACAGCCCCATTTCCGCTGCAACGGCGGCGGAGATCACGGCCACGCGATGTTGATGGCCGGAGGTGTACGGGTCTCTGGCTTCCACGGTCAGGCCCATGGCCCGGACGATCCCGTTCATGGCCCTGCGCAGGCTGGCGGTCCGCGCCTCCACCCTTTCCTCCAGGTCCTGCTGGTATTTCCGATTGGCGATTTCAAGCTCCCGGCGACGAAGGGCGTTTCGAATGTTGATGATCACTTCATTGGCGTCAAGGGGTTTGATAATATACCCGTAGGCCCCGGCCGCGATGGCCCCGGCCGCCACCTGGGGGTCGTCCACGCCGGTGACCATAATCACCGCCGTGTCTTGGTATTGGGACTGGATGTGGCGGGCCAGGTCAATGCCGGACTCGCCGGGCATGTTCACATCACACAGGACCAGCTCAAAGACCTGGCTCTCAAGGCATTTCCGGGCCTCCGCCGCATCACCGCTCACGGTGCAGGTATGCCCCTGCCGGCTGAGCATGCGATTCAGCATCCGCCGGATTGAACTTTCATCGTCTACAATGAGGATGTTGGCCATTGATATTTCCCCTATTGAACGCGGAAATCGGAACGCGGAACGCGGAAGGAAAAATCTATCTCTTGCGTTTCCTCGCTGTGTTGATAGAGGCGACCACCATGGCCAGGATCTCATCGGCTTCCTGGTACAGATCAGAAATCAGAGACTCCTCCATCAATCCGGCCTCAACAATCAACTCCATCCAGTACATGGACTCATCCGTCTCCTCTTCAACCGTACCCATTTTGCTGATGAAGTCCGCTGTTGACTTGGCCCGTTTGGCCGCCCTGTAATTCGCACCAACACTGGTTCCGCAACGAAGAAGTTGATCACGAATCACTCTACCCAAAGGCGTACTCGGTAACCTGCTCCCAAGTTTGATCACCCTTAACGCGAATGCTTTGCTCCGCTCTTTTAGGTCATCTTTCGAACGCGGAACTCGGAGCGCGGAACGCGGAACGATATCTGGGTTTTTGTTGTCGTTGTTCATGTGCCAATCCCTTTTCTTGAACGTGGCGTCCCGTTCTACATATTTATTAATGATCAATGATGGTAGTAAATTTGCCACATAGCAAAAAATATCACGACTAAACTTGACCCAAAGCAAAAGAATTTACTTAATTTGGAGCGCGAAACGCAAAGCATATTGGCTTTTTTCTCTTTCTGGTTCATGTCAAAATTTCCATTGATTCCAGTTCGTAATCCCTTCTCACTTTTCCGCGTTCCGAGTTCCGCGTTCCGCATTCCAAGCTCCGCGTTCGAACCGTTCATTATTCATTTTTACTCTCACCTTTCGGCACAGAGCCTCCGGTGTAAACGGCTTTTGAACAAAGGAACTATCCGACCGGGCAATACCCGACTCCAAGAAGGCGCCGCCCGGATACCCGGACATGTACAGCACCTGGATTTCCGGACGCAACAACCGAACCCGCTCCACCAGTTCCTGGCCACCCATTCGCGGCATTATCACGTCGGTAAGGAGGAGGTGAATTTCCCCCTCAAACCCCTTGATGACCTTCAGGGCCTCTTCCCCGTTTGCGGCCGCCAAAACCTGGTACCCGGCCCTGCGAAGGGTCTTTACGGCCAGTTCCTGCAGCGATATATCGTCTTCCACCACCAGCACCACCTCGCCGGCCCCCGCCTTTGCCTCACACAACCGCTCCTTTTTTGCCGGACTGGGTACGTCTTTCGCCTTGGGGAGATAGACCTTCATGGTGGTCCCTTTGCCGGGTTGGCTGTAGGGCCAGACATAGCCGCCGCTCTGCTTCAGGATCCCGTATACCGTGGAAAGCCCCAGGCCCGTTCCGGCCCCCCGCGCCTTGGTGGTAAAAAAGGGCTCAAAGATTCTCGCCATGGTCTCTTGATCCATGCCGGGTCCCGTGTCGCTCACCGCCAGCATCACATACGACCCCGGATCGCCTTTCACATTATGGGAGCGGAAGTAGGATGCGTCCAGCTCCGTATTGGCCGTCTCAAGGGTCAGCTTTCCGCCTTCCGGCATGGCGTCCCGGGCGTTGACCACCAGGTTCATGATCACCTGTTCCATCTGTCCCGGATCCGCCACCGCCTTCCACAGGCCCGGGCTTAAAACGGTGTTCAATTCAATATTCTCTCTGAGCAGACGCCGGAGAAGCTTGTCCATGTCCTGAACAAGGGCATTCAGATCCAGCACTTCAGGATGAATGACCTCTTTGCGGCTGAAGGCCAAAAGTCGCCGGGTCAACACCGTACCCCGCTCGCCCGCCTTCCGGATCTCGTCCATATCCTCATACAAGGGGTTATCCTTTTTAAGATCGGCCAGCGCAAGCTGGGCATTCCCCATAATGGTGGTCAGCAGATTGTTGAAGTCGTGGGCCACGCCCCCGGCCAGGATCCCGATGGACTCCATCCGCCGGGCCTGATTGAGCTGGGCCTGCAGGGCCTCTTTTTCGGCCTCAGCCTCCTTCCGGGCCATGATATCCTCCAGAAAATTGAGGGTTGCCGGGTTTCCTTCCCACTCAATGCCCACGGCATTGATTTCCACCCATTTGGTCCGGCCCTCCTTGTCGATAACCCGGAAGGGATACACTTCGGGCAACACCTCGCCTCTCATTCTTTTCATATGCCGATCGAGTACTATTTTGCTGTCCTCGGGGTGGATGAAGTCGACAAAAGGCTTTCCGACCAATTCCCCGGGTGTGTACCCCAGAACATCCACAACCTTACGATTTAAGAATTCGATTCGACCGTTCTGGGCCACCATGACCACTTCCCCGGCATTCTCCACCAGCAGTCTATACCTTGCTTCGCTTTTTCGAAGCGCCTCCTCCGCCTGTCTGCGCCCGGTAAGGTCCCGAAAAATGCCCTGCAGGGTCTTTCTCCCCCGAAGCTCCACCAGATTGGCCTTGATCTCCACTTCTTTGATGGCGCCTCTGCGGGTCACCACCTGGGTTTCGATGATCTCTCCCTCCTTATCGGTCAGGTGTTGTCTGAATGTGGGGGACAAGTCGGCCTGTTCTTCGGAACCGGGGTGCAAAATGGATTGGGGGTTTCCGATGAGTTCTTCCCGGTCCCGGTCCACCAGGTCTGCCAGGGCCTGGTTGCAGTCAAGGATGACCCCGGTTTGGGCATCCGCCATGCAGATGCCGTCCAGGGCTTCTTCAAACAGGACCCTGCGGCGTTCTTCCGCCTCCCTTTGACCCTCCTCCGCCTGCCTGCGTTCAGTGATATCCTGGACCGTCCCCATGACACAGGCGGGGTTGCCATGATCGTCAAACAGGGTCTGAAATCGTTCGTTTACGTATTTGAGGGTCCCGTCTTTGAGCAGCAATCGGTATTCCATATCGCACGGCGTATTTTTGCGCAGGGATTCCTTATGGGCCCTGACCACCCCGGTCCGGTCATCCGGATGAATTACCTCCATGGTGATCAGGGTTTCGTAAGAGGGATCAAAGGCACGGGGCTTCTCCCTTAGAATGCGGTAGATCTCATCCGACCATTCCAGGGAATCGGTTTTGAGATCCAGTTCCCAGTGCCCGATATGGGCCAGCTCCTGGGCCTCTTTGAGCCGCTGCTCCGACTGGATCAGGGTCCTGCGTTCATCCTGGAGTTTTTCGACGGTTTCGGCCAGCTTACGGGTGATGCTGCTCTCATACATTTCCACCAGGACCTCCTGATCTTCCAGGGGCGCTTCAGGCACCGGCAGGATTCCTTTTTGGTGTTCCTTCAACACCTCATCCAGTATATGCAGAAACGTCTCTCCCTCGGTGGGCTTGATCACAAAACGGGAGGCCCCCAGGCTCATGGCCAGGTTCCGGTCGCTCTCGTCCACAAAGGTGGCCGTGTAAAAGATGAAGGGGATCTGTCGCAAGGCGGGGTCCTTTTTGACTTCGCAACACAATTTGAACCCGTTCATGACCGGCATCATGATATCGGAGATGATCACCTCGGGCGGATTTTCACGGACCATTTCCAGGGCCTCGCGGCCGTTTTCCGCAGTCACAATCCGATGTCCCTTAGAGGCCAACAGACGTTCCAGCATATACCGGCTCTCGGCATGGTCTTCCACAATTAGAATATGGGTCATTCAGGGCCTCCCTGGGATCTTGATTGCTGATTTGACTTCAAAGAGTCCTCTCAGTATAGATCATATGGTTCAGCGGCCTCATTGTCAATTGCGCAACTTTTCCGAATGCGGGGCAGAT
>JAIPDZ010000117.1 GCA_021737425.1 Deltaproteobacteria bacterium | reverse complement strand
TAAGACGGCATTGGAAAAAAGGATACCGCCCATGAGCACATGTCTGTCCGGCACACAGGTAAGGCTTGCCCCGGTAAAAAACAGACTCGACATAAGCAAAAACAAAAACGGCTGCTTAAGACCGATTCCCTCGGGCATGGCCTCGAAAAACTGGCCCGGCGATCCCAACATCTGGGTCAGTGTCCTGAAATAAAAACCGATGCTGAACTTATTGTTTTCGGCGATCTCCATAGTGCTTCCATAAGGGTTCAAAGGTTCGGGGTTGAAAAGCCGGATCACTGCACGGCTCGTCAGAAACCGATCTTTGCCACGACGCCCCACACCAGCATGATGATGGTAAGGATGAAAAAGATGCCCCGCTCGGTGTCCTTGTTGAAATACATGACCCCTTTTGAGTGATAGACCTTTCTTTTTTTCTCCGTCTCGTGTCCCATGTGTTCTTCTGCCATGTCTGATCCTCCATATGTGCACAGGTCTTTGTCATCAATCCGTTTTGTATTCAACATCAGTGGTGAGATCCCGGGTTTGCTGACACCTGACACCCGGGATCCTTTTGTTCGCCCTCACCCAATGCAGGCCTACGGCCGCAACCAAATCAGTGACCAGTGTTCAGGTTTCAGGTTTCAGCAAACAATAAACCCTGACACCCGAAACCTGACACCTGACACCTTTATCGCTAATAATTCAAAGGCGTTAACCTCAACAAAACATCTTCGCTTTCTGCATAGAAGTTTCAATCTAAGACTCTAAGGTCTTGGGTTGTGTCCGCCCAGGCTCACAAGGGGACTTTCCATTTTGCCGATGCAAGGGGACTGTGGGCTTGGTCCGGGTATTTTCCCTGGATGTCCCTGTAAAAACTGCGAATGACGTCCATATCCGCTGCCATATCCCCAGTAGGGTAAACCGCGGGTCCGATCCCTCCCACCTTGCGCCGGTAATCCAGATATCCCAGCACGATGGGGACCTTGGCCCCTCTGGCAATATGGTAAAAGCCGGTCTTCCAGTACATGACTTTTCTACGGGTCCCGGAAGGCGGCACCATCAGGACCAGTTGAGAATGTTCCATGAAGGCCTGTATGGACCGGGCTACCACCGAGCCGGATCTGGAACGATCCACCGGAATGGCGCCCAGCCATCTCAAAAAGGGCCCCATGGGCCCATGGAACCAGGCCGCCTTCATCATGATGAAGGGCCTGATGTTCAAGATAAAGGCCAGGCACAGGGTATAGAGAAAATCCCAATTGGAGGTGTGGGGGGCGGCGATGATGACGTATTTGGGGATGGACGGCCTTTTTCCGGCCGGTTTCCATCCCGCACATCGAAAGATGATCAGGGCCAGCCATCGCATCACGGTCCTGGCCACAGGGGTATGGTAAACGGTGCGCTGATACATGGTGGAATCCTCCTCGGGAGTTTCAGATCCTTTTTGTATCAGCATGGCGGGTTTGGGTCATAATATCAAGCCCAAATACCGCCTGAATGTCTATTTTACTCTCCGTCTTTTTCGAACCCGATTTGCGATCTCGGCGCACAAAACAAGAAGGATCCCGAGATACATGGAGATACGGCCCAGGTAGTCGCCGTGCCGGGCAAAAAAGGTCCGGCCTTGATGAAGATGGATTCGGCCTGTGAGTGTGGCCTTTTTCCACCAGGGGGTGCGGGCCATGACCATGCCTTTGGCATTGATGAGGGCCGAAATCCCGGTGTTGGCCACCCGAACCAGGTCTCTTCGGCATTCAATGGCCCGGACCGGGCTGAAATGGTAGTGGTGGCGATAGCCGGGGGTGTTTTTCCACCAGCCGTCGTTGGTGATCATACACATGAAGCCCTTTTCCGACGGCAGTCTCCGGGCGCAGTAGGCGCCGAAAGCCGATTCGAAACAGACAATGGGCAGGATGCCCACCTCATCACGGGATAAAAACACCTGATCTTCCTGGCGACGGCTGTAGGTCCCGGTGTACCCGCCGATCTCCAGGGCGTAATCCCCCAGGAATCCCAGGTACTGCACAAAAGGCATGCGCTCAAACAGGGGGACCAGCTTGGTCTTGTGATAGAACTGGGGGGATGATCCGGGAGACACGAAAAGGGCGGTGTTAAAGGCCTCATAAAAGAAGTCTCCTTTTGGATTAAAGCGGCTCCCCGGCGGAACCCGGTCGCCGGTCTTTTGATAGCTGTGGACCCCTATCAGACACCTGAGGTCCGGGTATGCGGTTAGAAAGTCCATCAATCGGCGATACTGGGGGGAAGCAGAGGGATCGTTTTCGTCAATCTGCTGGACCATTAGGGTCTCGGGACCCATCAGATAGTCTGTCTTGTCATCACAGATGGCATTTGCTGTTTTGAAAAAGTCATTGAGGTGTCGGGTCTGCTCTTCGGGCACGAATTTTTCCGTGTATGGGTCCAGGTTGGGCTGAACCAACGCCACGGTAACCGTCTCCTGCCCCTGTTCAAAGTTATGGAAGAGGTAAAAGGAGACCAGGAGAGGAATCCCCATGAGCAGGACGGTGATCATGCCCATGCCGGTCATGAATCCCCATCTCTTTTTCCAGGCGGCATCGATCAGTGTAAAAATGGCAACATTGGTCAGAATGATCCAGAGGGTACCTCCCCGCACGCCGGTATATTCCACCCATTGAATCAGTTTGGGGGCGGTATTGAGGGCGTTGCCCAGATTGAGCCAGGGCCATGCCAGGTCCCACAGTTCATGAAAATGCTCATACCCCAACCACATGATCACAAAAGGGATGATGAGAGGCAGGTTCAAGATTTTTCGGACGCGGCTGATGGACCAGAACACCAGGGCCTGAACCAGGGCGTTGGCCAGCATGATAAGGATGGCCCCCAGCCACTGGGCTTGGGTGATCCACCAGGTCCCCAGAATATTCCAGGCCAGAAAACCGACAAAGGCGTGATTGAACAACTGGTACGGGTCGGGATCATCCCGGGTTTCCCTCTCCAGGAGCAACAGCGGAATCCAGGCAAAAAAGATGACAAAGAACAACGACGGGACCGCCCAGGGAAGGCCCAGCAGTACCCCGCACATCAAGGACAAAAAGAGATTTCTCATAAAAACCCGGGGCTCGGAAGATTAGACCGAACCGTCCAATATCTCGGCCACCGGCTCCTTGCAGGCCCTGCAGCGCTGGGCCCCCCGAAACAGGGGCTGACCGCAGGAAGGGCAGTGATACCGCTCGCACTCGGCCCGGGCCCATTCAATGCTCCCCTTTTCATCCCCGTACTGCGCCACCTTTTCCCGCCACAGGGGGATGGCCCGTTTCATGACCCGTACCCCGGTGGCGAACGGGAAATTCTCGATCAGGCTGCAGGGCCACCCCTCACATTGATGGCAGGAGTAGTACCCCTTTGAGTTCACACAGTCCCGGATGTCACACGTTTTGCAGTATGCGTAGAGCCTGTCAGACGAATCCGCCTGCATACAGCCCAGGCACTCTGTTTCTTCCGGGGGAGTGCCGTACAGATTCCCCATGACCGCCTTGAATTTCTCATTGTTATCCCGGGTGGCGATATACACGCCGCAGGTACCACAGTACAGGCCGCACGGGGCCATCAGATCCTTGTTGGCAAATTCTGCTTCGCTCCATCCCTTCATGTGTCGATCCTCCTCTTTCTTTTTATACTCCTGTATATCATGCATTGGGTTTTACGTTCACCTTCAAAAGGAGGTCCCCCCTTTGCCCCCGTTCCCCGGCCCGCCCCATGCCTGTCAAGCGCAGCAGGGTCCCGTCCTTTACCCCCGGGGGGACCGTCACCCGAAACAATCGTTTCTGAAAGGCCCAGGGGACGTTGATCAACTTGTGGGCGCCGGTCCGGGCCTCTGTGGGGGTGACCACCAGCTTGCCGTACAGGTTCGGGTCGGCTGCCGATCCGGTCGTGGTATGCACGGCCTGCAGGTGGCGGGTCTTCCGTCTGGCGGTGCCGCGTTTCATGAGGCGGGTCATCCCGGATTCCGGAATGGCGTCAAACAGCTTCAGGCAAATAATGCCGAAAACAAACCCGCCGATGTGCGCCCACCACGCAACCCCTCCCTCTGTGCCGGGAGATACGGCGGTGCTCATCACCTGAAACAAAAACCACAGCCCCAGAAAAATAAAGGCTGGAAGCTCCACAAAAAAAGGAATGAAGAAGATAGGGATCAGGGTCAGGATCTTGGCCCCGGGATGCAGAATGAAATAGGCCCCCATAACCCCGGCAATGGCCCCGCTGGCCCCCACCGTGGGAAGCGGGGAGTGCCAGTTGAAAAAAAGGTGGAAGAGTCCCGAGGTGAGCCCGCACAGGAGATAAAACAAAAGATATCGT
The DNA here is from genome assembly GCA_021737425.1 of Deltaproteobacteria bacterium. Lineage (GTDB taxonomy): Bacteria > Desulfobacterota > DSM-4660 > Desulfatiglandales > Desulfatiglandaceae > JAIPDZ01. The sequence continues at coordinate 8,407 of JAIPDZ010000117.1, read as the reverse complement.
AACGGCCCCAGATGATCCTCCACGTTATCGCCGAAAATATACAACGACCACATGTTCAACAGGATGTGCCAGAAGCCTCCATGGACAAACATGAAGGAAAGAAATGAGAACAGCTGCTGGCCCGTAGTGAAATGGGCGGATAGAAAGGGATCTGAATACCGCGCCGGGACCAGACCGTAAATAAAAATAAAGAGATCCAGCCTGTCCCCCTGAGCCAGCTGCACAAAATAGACCAGCACATTGACGGCGATGAGGAGGTGGTTCATCACCGGATAGTTGCGCGATTCAATGGTGTCGCGGATGGGAATCATGGTGGGTAGCCGGCCTTCTCAAAGACCTGCGATGCGGCTTTCCGGACCTTCTCCGGCGGCATGAGGCAACAGGGCTCCCGATGAAGCACCTGGCTATAGGTCCGGTCACTGTTGCCGATCTCTCTGAGGAGAAGACGGGGCGTAATTCTGGCATTGACCCGATAATGATCCTGCTGCCGGCTCGAAAATATGGACACGTTGAAACTGAAAAGCCCCACCTGATCATAATAGGTGAGGGCGGCGCTCAGACCCTGGAGAAAGGCCTCCTGCTCCCCATCCCCCCATTCCAGGAGAGAGGAACATTGGCGAAAAATACACCACATATCGGGGAAGGCCCCCTGAGGGGCAAAGCTCATGGCCCAGAACAGGGAATCCGTATCCTTGAGAACCCGCTCCCCGGCCCCCTGTTCCGCAACCCGGTAGTCTTCCCAGAACGTTCTTCCGGTCTTGAGAAAATAGGCCTGACTAACCGCCATTTGCACCTGCGGCTGATGGGTGGGGATCTCCCCGCAGTTGACCTGGAGATGGGGGTGAATAATGCTGGACCCGGCAGGGGGCATGTAGTTCCAATTGATGCTGAAGAAGTGAACATCCGGATCTTTGCGGGCAATGGTCCGGATGAAGGTGCGGGCGGCCGTGAATCCGTCTCGCATCACCTCCGGGGTAAACCCTCCGGGTGGGATGAAATGATCTTTTCCAAAGATGCAGACCCCTGCGTAGCGGTCCAGGGGGAGAAAGTTGGGAAAAATGCAGGCGTCTCCCACATGAACCCTCCCCTCGGGGACGATCTCCTCCGGATAAAGGGGGGTCATCTGTTCCAGGTGTTCCGGACAAAACGGACAGTCTGTTTCCCTTGATTTTTGAACCAGTTCCTCAAAATCCGGTCTGGCAATGGGTCGATAGGGGAGGTCAAAGACCCTGGAGGTCTGTCCGGTGAGGGGATCGCAGCGGATCTCAAAGGGGACTTCATCCATGGCGAAGTCCTTGAAGGGGTTTTTTAACCGGGTGCGGTCCTTAATTTTTTCAAAGGCAATAGACATGGGGTTACCTCGCGGTAATTGGGGTACCATATTCATCCGAAATCAAAAGGGAAGGGTCATCGGTCTTGGGGTTCGGCATTCCCAAAAACCCGTTCACACACGGATTCCTTCCAGTCTTCTATCTGGTCGCGATAATCATCCGGACCAGTCTCCATCCCGCATGACCTGCAGGTCACCCTGGCATCGGCTCACCGGCCGTGCAGTTCCGCAGGCCCCCCGCAGAATATGCACACCAATCCCGGCATAATACTCTCCGTTATCCTCTTCCTTGGACCTACACCATCCGCTGAACGGCCTGCACCTTTTGTCTCAACCGCTTTTGGGAAACCGGATAGGGGGTCCGGAGCTCCTGGGCAAACTGGGAGACCCTGAATTCTTCCAGCATCCATCTAAAATCCCTGACCGCCTTTTGTTTCTCCGGCGTACAGTCCGGTCTCATCTCCGCTGTCATGGCGTGGAAGGCAGATTCAAACTCCCGGACCGCTTCCGCCTTCTGTCGGTCTTTTAGGGGATCATTTGCCCCCCGTTCGGCCCGGAGTTCCATGGCCTTCAAATAGCGGGGAAGATGGCTGATCCTTTCCGGCGGGTATTGTAGCAGAAAATCGGTGGGGACCAAACCCGTCAGTTGTCCCCTGATCTCCTGGCAAATCGCCAGGGCCGCCGGGTTGCCGGAGGCGGTCTGTTCCTTTGTATACAAAAAAGACCGGGTTCGGTGGTAGGCACGGATCACCTCCACGGCCAGATCCCGCAGGGTTTGAACGCTATGGCGAAGTTGCGGGCGCACCTCCTCTTTCAGACCTAAGAAGGCCTCCTCACTGCGGACATCCCTGGTGAAGAGCTGACGGGTCACGGCCTCTACCACGCGTGCCACAATCGCTTCCTTCCCCCCGAAATAGCCGCAGGCCTGCGCTGCGTCCGCCGGAATCTGACACAATCGCCTGACCCATTTGATCTCTTTGGCGAGGGCAATGCCTAAAAGCCGGGCCACCCCCTTTAGATGGGTGTCAGAGGCCTGGACCGGATCCGGGAACAGCCGAAGGCTCACGCGTTTTTCCTCGGGCACCAGTGCCGGATAGGCCTTCATGTCACGCTCCACCTCAATCTCCTCGGGAACTTCCCCCAGGTCCCAGGTAGTCATCCCGGTCCGCTCCCATTTTTTACATGCCCTTTTCCAGGCCTTTGAACCGCTGGGATCCGAAGAATCCCCGGTGCGGTCCGATCTCAGTTCATGGATATCCCTCCCCGCACCCACCTCCTTGCCCCGGTGGTCCCTCAAGGACACCCGCATTCTGAGGTGATGGGGAAGGGAATCCGTGGGCCACTGGGACGCGGGGATGTCCACTCCGAACCGCTCAAATATGAAACGGGACAGGGCCGTGGCCAGGGGGGCCCCTGTCTCGGGCATCTCTTCTGCCACCACTGCAGCGGTGTCCGCTGCAGGCACCAGCTGTTTTCGATACGGCTTGGGCAGCCCCTTGATGAGCGCCGTGACCTTTTCCTTGAACAGGCCCGGTACCAGCCAGTCCAGCCGGTCCGCCGGTATGCTGGCGGCCATGGCCGCGGGCAGGTTGAGGGTCACCCCGTCGTCCTCTGACCCGGGTGAAAACCGGTAGGAGACCCTAAACCGATGCTCGCCCAAGGGCATCTTATCGGGGAACGCCTCAAGGACCCCCTCATCGGGCCGGTCCTGAATGAGGTCCGCTTCGGTCATTTTGAGAAATTCATCCCCGCCGCGCGCTTGAATAGCCTCTTTAAGGCCCCCAATATCCCGAACCCCGGGCAGGCGTTCCGAATAAAACCGGACCGTTTCCTCCTCGCTGATGAGCACCCCCCGGCGGCGGATTTTCTCCTCCATGGTCTGGAGCTTGTGGATCAGGGCCTGATTGTGGGAGAGGAAATCGAAAGGTTCCTTCACTTCTCCTTCCACCAGGGCACACCGGACGAACAGGTGGTGGCAGGTGTCCGGGTCTATGGGACCGTAGGAAACCGGCCGCCGGGTCACAATGGGCAGGCCATAGAGAAATACATTTTCATCGGCCCGCACCTCGCCGGGTCGTTTCTCCCAGCGGGGGTCCGCATAGCTGCGCTTGCACAGGGTCCCGGCCAGGGGTTCCACCCACGTGGGATCGATCCGGGCCGCGGTCCGGGCGAAAAGACGCGTTGTTTTGATTAGTTCCGCGGCCACGATCCAGTCGGGAGGTTTTTTAAACAGGGCGGAACCGGGAAACAGCATGACCTCCTGATCCCGGGCCGCCCGGTATATCTGCCGTTCCTTTTTGAGGGCGATGTTGGAGAGGTAACCGCTCAACACCGCCCGGTGAATGTGCGCATACCGATCTTCCCCCCCGGACCCCGGGGACACTTTTTTTGACTGGATTCCCTGGTCCTTCAGGATGGTCAGAATCTGGTCATGGATGTCCCGCCACTCCCGCATGCGGATATAGGAGAGAAAATGGGCCTTGCAGAACTTGCGCATCCGGCTCCGGGTGCCGACCGCTTCCCAATGGCGGTGATAGTGGTCCCAGATCCGGAGATAGGTGAGAAAATCGGAGTCCGGGTCGTTGAAAACACCATGGGCCCGATCCGCCGCTTCTGCCTTATCCGCGGGCCTTTCCCGCGGATCCTGGATACTCAGGGCAGACGCGATCACCGCCACCTCCGGGGTACAACTTTCGTTTTGGGCCTCGATCATCATCCGGGCGATACGGGGATCCATGGGGATTCGGGCCATGAGCCGGCCCTTGTTGGTGAGGGTGGCCTGCTTTTTTTTGTCTTGGAGGGCCCCCAACTCCCCTAAGGTATCATACCCGTCCCGGATGCCCTTATCCAAAGGTCTGTCCACAAAAGGGAAGGACCGGATATCCCCCAGGTTCAAGTTCAGCATCCGTAAAATGACCTCTGCCAGATTGGAGCGCAGGATCTCGGGCACCGTAAATTCGGGACGCGACGCATAGTCTTCCTCTGCGTACAGGCGGATACAGTGCCCGTTGGCCACCCGGCCCGCACGGCCTTTTCGCTGATCCGCACTGCTCCTGGATATGGGGGCGATGGGCATGCTGGTGGTACGGGTGCGGGGGACGTATCTCGGGATCCGGGCCAGGCCGGTATCAATGACCACCTTGATTCCGGGAATGGTCAGGGAGGTCTCCGCCACATTGGTGGCCACCACGATCTTCTGTCCGCGGATGGAGGCAAACACCCTTTTCTGCTGGGCCTTGGGGAGCCTGGCGAACAGGGGCAAAATAGCGGCGTGGGAGAATTTCCTGGCCTTTAGGAGCTCACAGGTCTCCCGAATGTCCTGCTCCGTGGGCATAAAGATAAGGATATCCCCGGCCCCGAATCGCTCCCGGACCTTCTGGACCGCCGCCACCGCCGTCTCCACATATCCCCCATCCTCCGCATCGGGATCCGGGGGCCAGTACCGGGTCTCCACCGGGTACATCCGGCCCTCCACCTCGATCACCGGGGCCTGATCAAAGGCGGCCGAAAACTTGTCCGTATCAATGGTGGCCGAGGTGATGATGACCTTGAGGTCTTTGCGCCTCTTGAGCAGGGTCTTCAAAATCCCCAGGATGAGATCGATGTTGAGGCTCCGCTCATGGGCCTCATCGATGATGAGGGTGTCGTATTCATTGAGGAAAGGGTCTTTCTGGGTCTCGGCCAGAAGCATGCCGTCGGTCATGATCTTGATATATTCCGCCGGCCTGCTCCGATCAGTAAAGCGGATCTTGTACCCCACAGAGGCCCCCACCGCCTCCCCCATTTCCTCGGCGATCCGGGCGGCGATGGTGGTGGCCGCGATGCGGCGGGGCTGGGTGCAGCCGATCTTTCCGGTGATCCCCCGCCCGGCCTCTATGCACATCTTGGGGATCTGGGTGCTCTTTCCGCACCCCGTATCCCCGGACACGATCACCACCGGATCGGTCTTAACCGCATCCACGATGGCCCTGCGCTTGGCTGTGATGGGAAGATCCTCCGGATAGGAGACATCCGGTTTTTGAAGCTTGCGGTGCTTTTGTTTTTTGATGGACGCCTCCAGCCGCTTTTCCAGGGCATCCATTCGACGGGCCGTTTCTTTGCCGGAGCCCTTGGCCTTGAGCGATTGGGAGACCTGCCGAACCCCCTGAATGAGCCGGGGACGGTCCGCACAAAGGGCTTGGGGAAGGCACCGGCGAAGGTTTCTGATCCTCGCTTCTATGGGGCGTGGCCCCTGGGGTCTGCCTGATTTTCGTGCGGTTCCGTTCAAAAAAAATCCGTTCGTCTGCATTTTCATCCAAGGGTGGGTACTCACAGCCGGACAACCCACCGTATTCGCCCGCATATTCGCTCAGCCATACCCTTCTCCTTTGTGCATAGATCGCATATTATGTTGGAACCCGAAGGGGATTCACCACGCGCACGCCTCTGATAATCTGCCCGTCATTCAGGCCTTCTGTCCAAATCCTTTCGCAGCGGGCGCTTTCTGCGGCCACCACAATCAGTGCATCCCAGAGAGAGAGTCGATTCAGGATACTGCAGTCAATGGCCTCTTTGATCATATCAGGGGTAAGGATCACCGGATCAAAGCGCTCAAAGGCATTGAGCAGCTGCTTGACCACTAAGGGATCGGCTCTTAGTTTCCGGGTGGCAGTCACGTAGAACTCCTGCATAACTTGGGTGGAAATAACCCCTTTGGTATCTGCATTCAGAGTGCTTAAGAGTTCCCGGCACCGCTTTTGTCTGATCGGATCAAACGCATCCATCGCATACACGAGGATGTTGGTATCAATGAAGACCTTAGACATCGTACAGGTCCTCCCTTTTCCACCCCCGCCCTCGTGAATCTCCTCCGGCCTGGTCCATGAGACGGAAACATTCCTCTTGCCAGTCATTGGCGTCAGACCGTACCGTCTGTTCGAGAAGCCTCCTGATAAGGGCATTCATTGAAGTTTGATGCTTTTCCGCATATCGCCTGCCGGAACTCAACAGGTCTTCATCCAGTGAAATCGTAATATTGGGCATGGGCTCCCTCCTTTTTTACACATTATAAGTGTACACTAATTACGTGTCAAATGAAAAGGGGGCCGGGCCGGGCTTGGGATGGAAAAATTATGCCTGTCAAAGCGCTGATAAGACCGGGACCGTTTCGGCTTCGATAATTCTTTTGTCCGCGGTGACCAGGGTCAGATGATACACAAGGGCGGTGGCCGCAAGGAATCGGTCCGCCGGATCCTGATGGGGCAAGAGATCCACCTGTCGACTCTGGATGGCCACTTCCCGATTGAGAGGCGCTTCCTTGAAAGGAACCTGCCGGAACATATGACGAACCGCTTTGATTCGGTCGCCTTTAACCACAATGCGCTTTTTTTCCGCCAGTACCAAAATTTCCCATACACTGATGGGAGAAAACCAGAGTTCAGCGCGGGGGGAAACCAGCTCATCCACAATCCTTTGGGGAAGTCGGTCAGGGTCAGCCGTGCTCCACAAGATGATGTGGGAGTCCAGGAGCAGCCTCAATTGTCCAGGACCTCCCATTCTGCTTCATCTGAAGCCGGGGATACCACATCCCCTTTAATGGCCAGTTTGTCTTTCATAAACCCGATCCAGCCATCCGCCCTGGGCGGGGCCGGCGGTGGACTGACCAGGGCAATGGGCTCCCCGTTCCGGGTGATTAGCAGGGACTTACCCGTCTTGTTCACCTCATCCAGCAGTCGAAGGCAGGTGGCCTTGAATGTTGAAATGGTTACGGTCTGGCTCATATAATCCAACTCCTGTCAACTTTGCTGAAAGGGCAAAACGCTCAACAGCGTCGAAAGCACTCCAGCTTTATCAATATATACATTACCATAGTCAATGACCATGGTCAATATGGTAATCTGAGGGGTTGTGATATCTCGGTGCCGCCCACGAGTATACACGGTCGGTTCCGTCAGAACAGATCGCCTCGGCCCAGGGACTTCCAGCTCAGGACACGGCCTTCTGTGCGGTTCTGTTCCATCTCCCCTGCATATACCAGGACCATGTGGCGCCCTTCGGCACCGGAGATCTTGGACCAGAACCTGAGGCCTTTGAAGAAATCCGGTGAAATGGTCTTCCCCGATTTGACCTCAACCGGTATGAGCGCATCCCCCTTGTCGATGATGCAATCGATTTCGTGCCCCGAGTTGTCTCGCCAGAAATAAAGATTGTCTTTCAGCCCGGTGTTCAGCCGATTTTTCAAAAGCTCGGAGATGACCCAGGTCTCGAAAATATGTCCCCGGGATGCATGGACGGAGAGGCCCTGCGGGGAACCGATCCCAAGAAGGTATGAAAGGAGCCCTGAGTCGCAAAAATAGAGCTTGGGACGCTTGATCAGTCGTTTGTTGAAGTTCTTGTGGTGGGGTTTTAACAGATATACAATATAGCCGGCTTCCAGAATGGACAGCCAGGACCTTGCCGTATTGTGGGTGATCCCGCAGTCATCTCCCAGGGACGATAGATTGAGAATGTGCCCGGAACGCGCTGCACACATCTTCAGAAAACGTTGAAAAAGGGTCAAATCCGTCACATTTTTGACCTGCCGCACATCCCTTTCAAGATAAGTGGTCACATAGTCCGCATACCACCGCTGTGGGTCGAGTTGTTTGTCATAAATCCTTGGATACCCCCCTGTAAACATGAGCGCCTCAATGGAATCCGGAACATGATCTGACTGGTCAAGCTCTGAAAGGGAAAACGGCAGCAGTTCCAAAATAGCCGCCCTTCCCGCCAGCGACTGGCTGATCCCTTCCATCAGCCCAAAATTGAACGAACCGGTAAGGACATACACCCCCTCCTTGTCCAAGGTATCCACATGCGTTTGAATATAGGAAAAAAGATCGGGGGCCCGTTGGGCCTCATCTACTATCGCCCCCGCTGGATAGTCGGTGATAAACCCCCTTGGGTCACCAGTCGCATAGTCCCTCATGTCCGGTTCCTCAAGGGAAACATAGCGCCACTCGGGAAAGGCCGCCCTCACCAGTGTGGTCTTTCCGGACTGTCTCGGGCCGGTAACCGTGACCACAGGGTACTGGGTCGTAAGGTGTTTTAATGTTGAGG
>JAIPDZ010000116.1 GCA_021737425.1 Deltaproteobacteria bacterium | reverse complement strand
ATGAAATGGTATGCGCCGCATGGAAACCCCCTGTGCTCCGACGAGCTATCCTAAAAGCCCATTCTCGCACAGGAGGCTTCCATGCTCAGGCAGTGATTCTAAATTACCATTTTCCGTTTGAGAAACTCGGATAGACCCAAACAAACTGCCAACTTATTTTTCTTCCAGCGTCCCCCTTTTCGCACGGATCAGAGAACTGGCAGTCTGGTGGGACATATTGAGGATCTGAGAGACGCCATGGATGTCACAAAAGGCCACCGGTATAGATGATTGAGCAGCAAGCTGGCATTTAGATTTTGTTTCGGATTTTGTTTTTTGGCTAAGCCGTAATAGCCTGTAATTCGGCGGGTAGTTTATTGAGAATGACTTCTTTGAGATCGATCTTTCGGCTCGCGTTATCAATATCAATACCCGTTATGTTACCGTCTCCATCATAATCTACCACAATGCCTTCTGATACCTCTATGCTCTCGGTGCTCGTTTTAGAAGACAAATCAATATACAGAGAATCCGTTTCAGCATAATAATTGAGTTTCATGATCTAAACCTCCTATCAGGGAAGGCATTGTGAATTGTTTTCTTGTCATCCAGTGTTACAACTCTCAAGACACGGCCGCCAAGCTCACGAATTTCACCTCAAAATCTGAATCGGTTATTTTCCTGACGTTCCATTTTAATAGGATTTTCTACGACTTGGATACACCACTCTTTTTTCAAATACGGATGCTTCCTTAGCACCTCGCTCTCAAAATACCTGGTATATTTATATTCCGGCGTCTATCAATCATACACAGATAAAGTGAATCCGTAAATAGGGACGATTACACCTGAAGGGATAACCATTCAACAATCTCTCGTTCTACCTAAAGGGTCTGTATTACTAAAGAGCATCCCAATGACCACATTTCTTTCACTAATGGTCAGAAACTTATTTTTCTGCCGGCGACACCAAATTCACGAATAGGGTTCAGCGTACGGCGCGAACTTCAAAATGAATACCCTCACGTTTGTGGAGGTGGGCGATTATTTCGAAAAGATTGCGGGCCTGCGGGTTGCCCTTCGGACCCAACATGCGCATCAGGCTTTTGGGTGATTTGTCCGTGAGTGAACCAAGGGCATCAAAACCGATGGTGGCGTTGATATAATCACGGAGTATGGCCTTACCCGTATCCACTTCGCCAGTCAAAAGGCATTCAATACCTTCCTTGAGTAGTTCCTCGCGGAAACTCGGGTCACGCTCAACTCGCTCTTTAACGGTTTCTTTGAAATCAACTGTGAGTGCCACTTTCACATCTCCTGCATGTATACGCGTATCCATACGAGGGTTCCCTTCTCACAACCTTCAAAATAGGGATAATTCCATGGTTCGCAAAAATGTTTGACATGGTTCACTATATAGTTTACAAGTAAGTCATGATAAAACTCAACATACATGAGGCAAAAACGCATTTGTCCCGCTATCTTGAAGACTTGGCCAAGGGGGAGGTTATTATCCTGTGCAAGAGAAACGTCCCGGTTGCCGAGATCAGGGGGATTTCACCCCGTGACACCCGGGCACGGCGGCCGACCGGCCTGGCCAGGGGGGAATTCGAGATCCCCGAATCGTTTTTCGATCCTTTGCCTGAAGATATGCTGGCCGCCTTTGACGGTGAATCCCGGTGAGAATTCTTCTGGACACCTGCACCTTCCTCTGGATCATTACCGATGATTCCAGTCTTTCCGCCAAAGCAAGGGCCCTTTTTACCGCCTCTGAAAATGAGGTCTTCCTGAGCGTAGTTTCAAGCTGGGAAATCGCCGTTAAGTACAAACTGGGTAAACTGCCCCTCCCGGAATCCCCGGCCAAATATATTCCTCAAAAGAGGGAACAGCATGAGATCGACTCGCTTGTGTTGACCGAGCAGGCAGCCCTGTATCTGTCCAAGCTCCCTGATCTTCACAGGGACCCTTTTGACCGTATCCTCATCTGCCAGGCCATTGTCCAGGGACTTTGTCTGTTGACGCCCGACGAATTGATCATTCAATATCCTGTCCATTCACTTTGGTAACAAGTTCCTTAACCAAACAGCTCATCCCCCCTCGGGCATCATCTTATCTAAAACCAGAGAACCTCTACAACATGCCCCTGAACCATAGGATTTCCAGGGCATCCTTCGCTTTCTGTTTGGCCGATAACCCCGTGATCCCAGTGCCCATGCCGGATAGAATCTTATTTTTATTCCAGCGTCCCCATTCTCAATTCATCCCTTCACCTTCAGAATTGTAATGGTATCCCTCCCGAAGATGCCCTCAATGACATTTTCTTTGCCGGCGAACAAATCATCCGGGTTAATCTCATGCCTGTAAGGAAAACGTGTAATTCACAAATCAAGATGTGACCCCGGTATTAAGAACGCACAAAACCTCGGATCGCTGATATGGCTTGACGCCGGATACTTCGGTGACCTCCACCGGACCGGGAGCGGCGGCCCCGGGCATGCGGAAGGTAGAGATATTCACCGGCTCAACCGGGGTCTCCGTGGGTGCGTCCAGTTGGGGCACCCACCCATAAGGCAGGCGATAGGCACGGTAGATCATGTTGAAACGGGCGAACTGTCCAAAATGGGGGCTGATGTATTCCCAGACGATGCGGTGATCCGGCGTTACCTCGATGAGACGGCCCCCCGAACCCTCGGTAATCAATGTATTCCCATTGGGCAGGCGCTGGGCGCTGCTGACAAAGGGGCTGTAAAAGCGATTGGCGTCCATGGGCATACGGTATCCTGCCTCGGCCGGGGTGTACTGCCAGAGAATTTTCAAAGTCAGGGGATCGATTTCCAGCACCCGGGAGTAGTCGCGCAGGGCGTTTTTAATTCCTGTGGGAGCGCCCGGGTTGGGCGCTCCATAGCCGGCCCAGCCGCCGTTATCAAAAACGAGCAGATTGCCTTCGCCGGGCAGCCCCTCGGGGATCAGATGGGCATGGTGCTTGCCGATGATCCACCCCAGTTTCTTCAGGGCCGGGCCGGTGCTGTAATCCGGTCCGATGTTCCACACGATCTTGCCGGACTTCTTGTCGGTGACGGCAATGATATTGGCTTCGCGGGCAGACCAGATGATGTTCTCCGGGTGAAAGCGGCTGTCGCCGGCATCGAACCACTTGTTGGGTCCCAGGGCGGACATGGAATTGATGTGCATCCAGTCCCCTCCGCAATTCCGCAGATTGGGATTGCGAAACAAAACATTGCGCGCTTCCTCGCTCCATTCGAACTCATGGAAATGCTCGTTTAACACCCATTCCCAGACGATTTCGCCGGACCAATCGACCTCGATGAACACGTCATCAAGCAGGAGCTTGTCCGAAATGTCGGGATTGCGTATATTTTTGTGACACAGGATCAGCGTATTGCCGCTCGTGATCGAGGGATCCATGCCCGGGGCGTAGTAACCCACTGGATTTCCCTCCCGCTGGAAATCGTGGTGATGGCGGGCCATCCATTGTGGCTTTTCGCCCGGGTCTTCGATGTATTCATATTTATTAAACCGCCAGACGACCTTCCCTTCCCAGTCCACCTGCACTACGTCCACGAAATCCTGCATTCCGTATTGGGTGTTGCGCTCTCCACTCGCCCCCAGGACATGACCACCGGGGAGCATTTTATTGGGCAGGCCGTGCAGCCCCTTCCACAATTTCACCTCGGTGCCGTTCATGTCGATAAGCAGGGCCCCCAGTTCCTTGGCCTGGAAAATAGTGTAACCGTTCCAGCACTCCGAGGGATCATAGATGGTTGTCCCAGTAGGGTAGATACTCGGGTAGGTCATGACCGATGCTCCTTGCGATTGGGTTCCGAGTCCATCAAGCCGTTGTTGCCGAATTTTTCTTCCCAGTCATCGAAGGCCGGTTTTATTTCGAGTAAATGGTTATAAAAAAGACTCCGCGCGCCATCGACGTCCCTCTCGGCTATTTTCTTCAAAATCTCCGGATGGGTTGTGGTGTCGTGATAAAGGCGATCCTTTTTCCTCAGGTTCAAGACCATGTCTTCGGAAAAATCCAAGAATATGTTGATCTGCATGGCAAACAGGGGATTATGCGAGGCCTGAGCAACCAAGCGGTGAAAGCCTATTTGCCAATGCACATATTCATCTGTTTGTGTTTTGGGAATAACTTCTAAATACTGTTTCATCTTCTGAAGGTCCTCCCGAGTGGCCCTTTCCGCGGCCAGGGCCGCCACGGCAGGCTCGATGAGAAGGCGCACCTCGATGATATGGGCCGGCCTCACCTTGCCAAGACTTGCCACGTCGCGCATCACCGAGGTGACCGCATCGTGCCGCATCTCCTGGACAAAGGCTCCGCCGTGGGCGCCCCGCTTCACCTCCACCAGTCCGGATTTCTTCAAGTCCCAGATCGCCTCCCGTACGATGATGCGGCTGGTGCCGAAGGTTTCGGCCAGCTCCCTTTCGTTGGGGAGCCTATGCCCCAACTGATATGTGCCGTCGAAGATGGCTTTACGCAGTTGGCGGGATACCTGCAGGAAGCGGCGGGATTTATCGATACTCTTGAACGTCATAAGGATGACCTTTCTCTTACAGAAACGCCTGCTATCTTAGAAATGGTTCATATTGATTAGGGCCTTTGTAAGGCGGTGACGCTTAAAGCTTAATCGCACCATTGGCAATGTGATGCCGCGGTGAACCGACCGGAGCAACCCGGCCGGCTCACCATGGCGCCCTTCCTATTCAGAGCCGGCGGGAATCTTGATCCCCTGCTCCTTGTAGTATTTCGCAGCTCCCGGGTGTAACTGCATACCGCCGTTACGCACCGCATAGTCCATGGTCAGGTGCTTCAACCACGGGTGGGTCCTGGTATTTTCCTTGACCTGTTCCCAGAACAGCTTGGTGAGTTTGTAGGCGGTGTCGTTCTCCATCTTTTTATTGATGGCCACCCCCACTATAGAGCCCAGGGTGTAGACGTCTTCCTTGTTGTCCACCCCCTTGCTGTATGCGCCAACCGGGATGATGCCCACCTCACGGCCGGGCTTGGTGGTTACCTTGATCGCCTCCGGGTTGGCCTCATACTCCTTTTCTGTCAAGCCCAAAAGATGCAGCGAGGAGGTCAAGGCCAACTGCTCCACCTGGGGGAACGGCGCGATTCCGCCGACCACGTAAACGTCGAACTGACGATCCTGGAATCCCTGGAAAGCCGAAGACCAGCTTCCCTTGACGTTGTCAAAGTCCTTGTTGGGCTGCATGCCGGTGGTCGCAACCACCCATTCCCGGGAGGCGTTCCAGGCCCCGCCGCCGGGAGGGCCCAGGAAGACCCTCTTGCCTTTCATGTCCTTAAGCTCCTTGATACCGGAGTCGGCATAGGTCACGAAATGATATTGGCCATAGGGGAACCAGAAAAGACATCTCAGGTTTTCGGACAACGCAGGTGCGTCCTTCAGCTTCTTATACATGACCTTCTGGTTCTTCATGAAGAAATAAATGTTCGGATTGGTCATGCAGATGTCGATTTCGCCTTCGGCCAGATCGATCATATGCTTGGTGGCCGCGCCGGTGGCATCCACCTTGATCTGTAGATCGTCCTGCGCCTGGTTGATCATGGTGGCCATGGTGGTCATGGTCAGATAAGCCGACGAGCCCGGAGCAATGGTGGCCATCTTGAGTGTCTCGGCCGCTTGGGCCATGGCGCCCATGGACAGGAGAAAGGATACTGTAAAGATCACCCGCCAGATATGTTTTTTACTCATGCTGTCCCTCCTTTTAAGTTTGAATTGATGGATGTTGCAGGCTACGAATGGCCTGCAAGTTCAATATCAGACATCCCGCCAGCAGCCCTGCCCCCGTCAGCCCGGAAGGCACACCCGGAACGATCAACAAGACCGCCGCCAACACCCTCACCGCGCGTTGCCAAAGGGACAATTTATTCCATTCCCACCCCCCCAGCGCAGTGGCTATCCCCCAAGTGGATGCAAAAAAGATGAAGACAGCCCAAGCCAGACCCACGAGGCTGAGTTCGCCCACGATAAGCAACAAATCCGGATGAAAAACAAACAAGTACGGGATGATAAATCCGGCGATAGCCAGGCGGGTGGCCTGGAAACCGGTTTCCATGGGATTGGCCTCGGCGATGGGGGCGGCGGCAAAAGCCGCCAGGGCTACCGGCGGAGTGACCACGCTTAGGACGCCGAAATAGACCACAAACAGGTGGGCCGCCATCAACGAAAGCCCCAATTTATTAAGTACGGGCCCCAGCACGATGGCAATCATCAAGTAGGCCGCGCCCGTGGGCACGCCCATGCCCATGACCAGGCAGGAGAGCATGACGAAGACCAAGGCCAGCCAAAGGTTGCTGGAAGCTACCGAAAGAACAGCCTCGGCAAACATGAGACCTATTCCGGTCATGTTGATCACCCCTATGACAAAGCCGATGGCGCTGACTATGATCATCAGGATCGCACAAGTCTTGCCCGAGTCGACCAGGGCACGCCACCATTTTGCGGGCCGCCGGAAATCCGGGAATAGCACCAGGCAGAGCACGAAGGCACAGAGCAGAGCGTAAAAGCCGGCGTTCTGGGCAGTGCGGCCAGTGACCAGAACCGCGATGATCACCCCCAGCGGGACCACCAGGGCCAGGCTCTTTAGCAGGTCGTCCCTGGTCAGCCAAACCCGCTCTTTCCTGGGCAGCGCTTCGATCCCCAGCATCTTGGCCTCAATGAAAATTACTATGAAGAGGGAACTGTAGTACATAATCGAGGGAATCAGGGCGGCCACGATGATCTTGAGATAAGGGATGCCGGTGATGTCGGCCATGAGAAATGCCACCACTCCCATCACCGGGGGCATTATCTGCCCTCCTGTGGAGGCCGCCGCCTCCACCCCGCCGGCGAAACTGGGTTTAAAACCGACTTTTTTGATAATGGGTATGGTGAACACGCCGGTGGAAACCACGTTGGCCACTGCGGTCCCGGACAGCGAACCAAAAAGGGCCGATGCAGCCACGGCCGCGTGAGCGGGTCCGCCGGAAAAGCGGCCGGTGGCGGCCAAGGCGATCTTCAACAACACATCGCCCGCGCCGGACTGCTGCAGTACGGTGCCAAAAACGATAAATACCAGGACGGTGCGACTCACCACCTCCACCGGTCGGCCGAAGACCCCGTCGGTGGAGAACCATAAGTTCTCCATTGCGTGCTTCCAGCCGACACCGGATCCCCCCAAGGCAGGGGGCAACAGCAGATATGCGGCCGATACCACCGCAACCGCCAGCATGGGGATACCGAAAAAGCGATAGGTCAGATAACTAATGAGGATGATGGCGACCCAAGCAAAGGCGTTCTGCTTCAGGCTGATGGAGATGATGGTTTCCTCCTGTTCGAACATCACCTGGCCCCATTCCCAAAAAATATAGATCAGGGAGAGGGCCATCAGGCCGTGGAGGGCGAGTCTCAGCCGATTGGGAGATTTTTCGCTTTTATTCTGCTCCATGCGGAAGAAACAGGCCAGCAAGGCCAATAGCACAGTAAGTCCGGAGACCACCACCATGTCGAAGACGCCGATATAGGCCACGATGATCGCAAAAACGGCCAGCCCTGCGCACAACAGGTCCGCTGCGAACCTAATGTTACGATTCAAGGTAATTCTCCGTTGAAGGTGAGAAACCATTGTGGTTGAGAACAATCAAAAGCGCCGTGCTTGGTGAAAGACTGGCGGGAAAATCCATTCGACACGTCGAAGAAAGTGGTGTGCACCAAGAAAAGTTCAATATTCATGACTACCCATCTCCGGTTGCCTAGAATCACTTGCAATGGATAATAGGTTTCCCATTAACCCAATCGCTTGTCAAGGCAAAAGTTGGCTTTCCTGTAACATTTTAGCCTTTTGAAAAAAAAAGATCTTTGCTTCAAAAAAGACCGATGTCAGAAACCATTATTTGGCATGTAGGTCCCCCAAAGGGGGATCTACATATCCCCCATCTTGTTTACGTCGAAATCGGCGGTGACCGCCAAGGCCTGGGACTGACAGAACAGGCACAGGAAATAGGGGACGCACAGGAAATAGGGTTCTTCACATTTACGCCTTTATGCAAAATGATAAGACTTTTCCTCTATTAACCGCTCTCCCCTTTCTACCGACGATGGGCCGCTAATTTATCCAAATCCCGACCTTGACTCTTTAGAAAAGATTTTCTCTCGAACGCCTCACCCGATTCTTTTAACATCCGCTCTACAAAATCACCTTCGCCCAGGATCCGCTCATCTCCCTTGACAAACACTTCTGCCCTGCGCATCTCCATAAGATTGAACCATCCCCCCACGCTCCGAACCAATCCCCCTCCTGTAAGCCCGGGCCGTTTACCCATGGAGACGCCTTTTTCTATGTAATCATGATATACAGATCGAGCCTGTTTAATTCCCTTTCCAAACCATCCCAATACATATTCCGTGTCCTGCCACTCGTTTTTAGCCTTTCCCATTAATGCGCTATGACCCGTGTAGGGATATTTATCAAGTGCCGCTATCCCATTGACCAACCTGGCCCGTAAGGGGTTTACCCTGTTAAATAAGCTTCCCTTTGGGAAATTTAACAGGGTGAAGATGAATATAACGCACCAACTCCTGAAAATAGGGAGTCCTCCTGGCATAGGATGGATTTATAACGATTCTGCCTCCGGCTCGTAGAGCTCTCCGGGATGTAGACTCTACGAGACGGAATCCTACGCCTCGGAGAGAAATGGATGACCATAACGGCGGTGTCTGCGATTAAAGTATATGGCATATCCCGTTAACAGACGCCGCCTAATGGTGGCGACAGGAAAGGTCCCTGTCCGAGGAAAGAGATGAAAATGGTTCGGAATAATCGCCCATGCGTAGCAAATGGTCCCGGTGCCGGAAATAATATCTCTGAGGCGGCTTAAAAACTCATTACGATCCTTTTTGTCCTCAAAGATTTTTCGTCTATGGTTTCCCCTGGCAATAATACGATGCAGCGCTCCTGGCGTATCTAATCGTGATTGTCCTGGCATACAAGACAACTATCTTAGTCAAACCGTCTCCGCAAGCGAAATGTGAAAATGTGAAGAACGTCCCGGATTACGGACTGTTAGGCAGATAACTCCGTAAACCCAACGCCAGGCCGGCTGGAAACATATTTTTATTGCAGCGTCCCGCTTCTGGTCACGCTTCTGGTCACATATTCAACCCATTGTCAACTTTTAAACTTAGTGGACCCCCCTTCACGCGCATGGCATCCCTGCCGCAAAAAAAATCCTTTTTTCGTTTACTCAGCCTTTCCGAAAGGACACGAGGCTATTTCCCCAGCCTCTTTCCCAGTTCCTTTGCTGACTTTAAGAGATCAGCGTTCCGGCTGATATCCCCAGCGTTCAATGCACTGCCATAGACTATTCCGGCAATTTCCGCCCCAACATATCTGAAACTGTCTTGGAAGGATCGTATGGCATTTATACAGCCTGACGTAAACGGGTCGGTGTCTCCAAAGGTCATAACAATACCGATTTTTTTTCCAAAAGGATTTTCTCCATATCGTTGCAGAGCAAAGCAACGGTCCAGCCACAGCTTAGTCTGGGTTGACATGTTAAACCAGTGAACAGGACTGGCAATAACCCAGGAGTCCGCTTCGATCAACTTCGGATAGATCGTCTGCATGTCATCGTCAATAGGGCAGCCCTTGCT
The DNA here is from genome assembly GCA_021737425.1 of Deltaproteobacteria bacterium. Classification (GTDB taxonomy): domain Bacteria; phylum Desulfobacterota; class DSM-4660; order Desulfatiglandales; family Desulfatiglandaceae; genus JAIPDZ01. Next base: position 3,162 of record JAIPDZ010000116.1, on the reverse strand, counting down.
CTCCTCAGCTTGGCAGGTCCAGCATGCCTGACACGCTTTGATATCCATTCCGTTTATGTACAAAGTTTCCACCATGGCTCCGATTGATTCGGCGCCGTCGGCTATTTCTTGAGCCAGAATGGCGCTGTTTCCTTTCTTGCGCGGACTTCCCAGCAATACAAGAACTTTCTTTTTTGTTTCATTGTTCACGTTTTCACCTCCTGCTCTTGTTATTCGGTTGGCTCGTTATCCCTCTATTTATCAGTCGCTTCGGTAACGCACCGCAGAAGCCGGAGAGTCACCGGTGTTGCGGTCTTTCCAAATCCCGTCCCCGACTCGTTTGAGGGCTTCTCCGATAATTGCAGTCCCTCATGTCTTTATCTCCATTTCTTTATCAACGCCATTTTGCGATAAGTTTTCAATGGTGGCATTGTCCAATAATACTGAGATTCAATTTGATCGGGATCAAGACCGTATTCCTTTGCGATATATTTTGCAGCAATTTCAGAAGTTACGATTGTTTGCACTCTTTTTTTGGAGGATGGAATCAAGTCTGCTCTTGACTCACCATACCAGAACATTTCATTTACAGAGACACATCACAAGTCACCAAAATCATCGTAACAAACTTCATTTTATGGTAAACATGAGTCAAGAGCAGACTTGACCCCTTGTCACAGAACTGTATGGTATTTTTCAATACCTGCGGATGGATTGTAGATTCCGAGGTAAGGATTGAACCTCGTGCCAGGACTTAGGCCTCCGTTATTCTTTAGGAAATGGGGACGGGGCTGAGTACGTAAATAAGCTGACAATGATTGGCGATAAAACGCCGTTCGGCACGTAATGCCCATCATTCGGTGAAATGAAATAGGGTCAAGTCTCCGATTAGCTCATTCCATTTCAAGATAGGGGTAGGATACTCTGTTTATGTCGCAAGCATTAAGAAATAGAATATCCATATGGCTGGTATCATATTGGGGAAAGTAGAGGGTAAGAGCTAATCGGAGACTTGACCCCCAAGCTACTCATGCCGCCACAGGCATCATCTCATCTAAAACCAGGGAACCTCTACGACATGCCCCTGAACCATAGGATTTCCGGAGCATCGTTCGCTTACTGTTGGGCCGATAACCCCTTAATCCCAACGCCCATGCCGGATAGAATCTTATTTTTATTCCAGCGTCCCCTTTTCACAAAGGTCCTTTTTGGGGTCAAAATGATGGTTGTAAGGCGAATTGAGGCACTGCTTTTAAGGTTTTTTTAATCCATTTCAATCTATTGCCTTGGTCCGACCCAGCCCGGCTCATACCTTTTGTAGAAAGTGTTACGGCCACAATGAGGGGCTTTTTAATGCGGAGCGAGGAACGAGTGTAGTTTTAAAAAGTCCCGCTCAATTGTGATGTTATGCCTTAATTATCGTTCCTTCTTTCTTTTCGTCACTATAATCAACGACCGAAGATAATATCTGAGATGTGATATTGAATGCATGTTTTAGCAATGGCTGTATATCTTTGTGGTACTTTTCAATATCTTTCAACTCCGAATTAAGTTCATTTGAGGTTTCTTCGAGTGCCAAAACGAAACCTTTCCAAGAAGCATGCTCCGGCTGTTGAATGAGACTTCGTGAAGAAATATCTGCCTCCGTGTCAAGAGTACCAATGACCTGATTAAGACTTTCCACACTATCAGATAGCTTCTCGTCTTCGGCCTCATCAGCTTCACATTCCAAACGGTAAAGCTGGTCCGTGATTTCATCAAGCTGTTTCTTTAGGTCTCTAATAAGTCTACTTCTTTCCCTTCGAGGGAAGGATCTATATCTACGAATATTATCGCTTTGTTGAGCGTCCCAGGTATCCCATGATACAATCCAATCTTCGATTAAATAGTGTAATCCAGTTTTATCTGAAATCCAAAAGAAGGTTAAGGCTAGGAGGCACGCAAAACCGATCCATAGAACAACCATAATCCAGGCGGAAAGTGCATTTCCGAGTCCCCATCTATTAGTCAACAGTGTGAAAATACCAAGCTTATGCAAAAGGCTAAAAAATGTGCCATTTATACCAACAAAAGTGAAAATGCCACCGGTCCACTCCACAGTACGGCGACGGCTGTCTTCCCGTCTTCGACGTTTCCTTTCTAAATCGAATGCATCCCGGGCACGCCGAGCCTTTTCAAAGGCATCTTGAATTGGTGGTTGTCTTTTTGTTTTGTCGACCAATTTCAATGCACCCTTACACCTTGTTACGCCTTTCGTCTTTCAAATATGTAATCCGTATTCTCATGCGGCTGAAAGGCGTAATGATATTGAATAATATCTTCCACGTGTCCAAGCGGAGATCGTTTTGCCTTACGTTCGGCTATCATCTCATCAGCCGATTTATCTAATGGAAAGAACCGTATTCTATCCATCCAAAAGCCATAATTATTAATTACCCTAACGTAGACCTTTGCATTGGAATTTAAGCCTAATTTTTTGAGGACTTGCTGCACGCAAATTCCTTCCAGGATTATCACTTGGTTGCTAATTATAGCTTGCTTTATGCTTTCACTAAGTCGATCATAATCTATGTGATCAATATATCCACCTTGTTGCTCTTGCACAAAGGTGTCAATCTCGATATGTGGCAAATTCAGTTCTCCTGCAATTTTGCCTGCTAATGTGGACTTGCCAACTCCATCGGCTCCGTCTATTGAAACAATGCCTGAAAATTTTAAAGACAAATTTTCTATAGATTCGATTAATGCATACTCATCAGTAAAAATAGCAGCTTCCATATTTTTATTTTAAAGGGCATAATCGGGATAGGGAAGGGCCTCGCGGCCTCCCCCCCTCCCACACCACCAGGCATACGGATCACGTACCATGGCGGTTCGGTTGATTATTCTGGTCCGTGTGAAACCAGCCGAGTTTTCAGTTAATTCAGCACAGCATACAATTTGCTCACTCAACAGCGAGCGACCACGCTTGAGCGCCGGCCTAATGTCCACTGCACGAATGCTTACTGGCTCTCTCTAACCGTTCGGGCCTTCGTCGGGTGAGTCCTCCGCATTCTCGCGGCTCGTTTCCAATCACGCATATGCGTGACTTCCTAGGCTAATATGCCCTCTGCTGACTTCTCCATTGCGGTCAGAATTGATTGCTCAACTCTCAGCCAAAATTCCGTCGCACGCGACTTCTCA
>JAIPDZ010000115.1 GCA_021737425.1 Deltaproteobacteria bacterium | reverse complement strand
TCCCCTGGTCATCTCCTTGGGGACATTCCATTCATAGGCCTCCAACCTGGCTTGTAAAGGCTGGAGCCGGTTGTCGAAGACATCGGTCCGTTTCGCAAACCACTGGGCGATGGTCTCCTGTCCCTTGGGGTTTAAAAATACCTTCCGATACAAGCGGTCCCCTTCCGGCAAGGCGTCACGAGGAATCCCCTTGAAATCCGTAAGTCCCATCATCTCCCCCAGATCCTTATAGGCGAGCTGATTGGTGGCGATACTATATTTTTTCTCAGGACTGTCACCCGGCGCCAGCGGGGCTTTCACATGGTGGTGCTTTCCCTCCGGATCGACAATTTCCACGTGCAGCCACACCTGGCGCTCTTCCGTGGAGCCGGTGGGAATCCGGTGACCGGCCCGCTGATTCACTACCACGATCTGAAAAGTGAGGCTTGATCCCGGGGAGACATCCCGGGATTGTGGATAAACCCCGATGACCGCGGCCCCGTTCATCCACTCCGGAGCGTTGCCGCCCAAAAAGAGATGCTGGGTCACATCGGATCGTTCCGGCCCCATGGGAGAGGCCTTTCCATGGGCCGGGGGCTCGTGACAATCCATGCATTGGATATCGGCCTTCGCATAGGCGCTCTGCTTCCATTCCCGATAGGTCTCCTTGACCCAGGCCCCGTAAAAACTGGTTTCATCATGACAGGTCCCGCACATCTCCGCGCTGGTCTGGATGGATCGATACTCGGAATCGTGGTGATACGATTCCACCGCCTTTCGGGGACCGAATTTGATATCTCCGGGTTCCACCTGGTAATTTCCGTTATAGGGTTGGTCGCCCAGGTATCCGGTCATGGTATGACACACATCGCATGTCACCCCGTCTGCTTTGGGGTTGGCCTTTCCCTTTTTGGGCGGGGGGACATCCCCGGATAGGTAAGCGACCGGCGCATGGCATCGGATACATGCCCCCTCCAGGGCCTTCATCTCCGGATTTTTTTGAACATGCGGCAGGAGGATCTTGAAATACTCGGCCTGGTCCCAGGCCAGGATCTGGGCCTTGGCCATAGCCGAGACCTGGTACTGATGATACAGTGTCTTGTGGCAGGACAGGCATCGATCCGAGGGCTCAAAATCATCATAGGAATACTTCCCCTTGGACACAAACTCCTGTGCCTTATCTTTTTCAGCCCCCTCACCCTTACCTGCTGCTTGAGCGACACCCAATCGAATCGGTTCCGTGAATATCAGAGCAATAAAAAGCACACATGTTATAAATCTCATGAATCCCTCCTTTCATTAAGGTTTAGAGGTTGAAAGGTTGAAAGGTTCAGGGGTTCAAAGGTTCAAGGTTTTCCCGTTCATCGTGCGGGAATGTACGATACCGATCCCTTTTTCGTAGGACCGATAACCCGCCCATCTCGCAAGCGAGACCACGGCGGGCAAGCATCGTCGGCCCTATCCGGCGGGTGAGGTTACCCGCCCTACGAAAAGCATGCGGTCGTCATTCCGGCCAACGAGCCGGAATCCAGTAAACCCTTGACCCTTCCGCCTTCGTGATACGTCACGCGCAGCGCGGGCGCTTGCGCCGCGTGTAGCATCGCTACGGCACGACAACGGTTGAACCTATGAACCTTTGAACCCCTGAACCTCCTTTTACCAGGGCATGGGGGCAAGGTCGTATTTGACAAACCGTCCGGTATCCCGTTCCAATTGGAAATCCTGAACAATGCGGCGCATGCCGTGCACACTTTCCTGGGCCGAAATGCCGTGGGGCGGACCCATACGGGTCTTGACACCCCCGGGATGCAGTATCAGCACGCCGATTCCCCGAGGCTTTAATTTGACCGCAAGCCCCTGCATCACCGCATTGAGTGCGGCCTTGCTGGACCGGTAGTAGTAGCTGCCCGGGTCCTGGATGTCGGCGATGCTTCCCATATGGCTGCTCACGGCCACGATCAGCCGTTTCTGGCTCTTTGCAATATTTTCCAGGAAACGCTCTGCCACCCGGATAGTCCCCATGGTGTTCACTTCCAGGGTCCGCAACCAGTCGTGATAGCAGAGGGAGCCGAACTCCGCCACATTCTTTTCCAAATAGACCCCGGCATTCCCGAGCAGAACATCCACAGGGGTTCCCTCCAGTTCCCAGAAAAGCCCCCGAATGTCCTCCACCACGGTGACATCCAGACGGTGAATGCTTACCTCCGGGTGTTGTCCGGACAATTCCCAGAGCGATCGGGCCTCAGCAGGATGCCGGCAGGTGGCAAAGACCCGCCACCCTTCTTCTGCGTACTGGCGCACCCATTCCAACCCCAGTCCCCGGTTACTCCCGGTAATCAGAACGTCGGGCATCGATCTTCCTCCTGAAGGTCATTGATTTTACAGAACTCCGTTGACCCTTTTGTCAAAAGATTACTCTATAATCTTTTCCAGGACCTTAACAGTCTCTATGGGTTCCGGGCGCTGGGTATGATCCGGATTGATCCTGGCATAACGGATCATACGATCCGGTTCGATGATGTACCGGGCCGGCATGGGCAACCGCCAGGTGTCATCTCCATTGTACTCACCAAGGTCGATACCCATATCCAGGTACACGCCCTTAAGATCCTCGGGCACCGTGTAGGCCAAACCGTATGCCTCGGCCACCTGGTTTCCGGGATCGCTCAAAAGGTCCAGGCTAAACCCCTTTTCCTGTTTATATTCCCGGGTTTGGTCCTCGGTCATGGGGGAGATCATCATCAGGGTAGCCCCCAGATTGTCAAACCGGAAACGGGCTTCTTCCAGAGCTTCCAGCTCCAGATTGCAGAAAGGTCACCATCGTCCCCGATAAAACCCCAAGACCACCAGCTTGTGGATCAGGACGGAATCCAGATTTGAGGATTGACCTTCTGCGTTGTTCAAGGTGAAATCCGGTGCCGTATCACCCTCCTTCAGGGCCCGGTCCACTGCACCGGATTGGATCAGCGCTTTTACCGCTCGCCCCATGATGTCCTGATTTTCCTGAGGGGCGGAGGCCTGAAACTCCTGTTTTTTGGCATCGATCTTCTGTTGCAGACTCATGACTTCTCCTTAATAGGGTTCCAGGGTTCAGAGGTTAAGGTGTGTAAAGCCTTTTGGTTCGTAGGGCGGGCACATTACCTGCCGAAACGGCATTGAACCACACTATTAGTCGTTACGGTCTCCACGCATCATCTTTTAAACCGGCTCAAAAGTGAACTTCTGTCCCCCCGCCGAGAACTCATACATCAGCCCTCCTTTGCTATGGACAAACACGGCCATACCGTTTACATATTTCGTTTTGGCTTGAACCCCTGTTTTGGGGCCTGCGGTGGCACCAGCACCCACGCCGGTGGTTCCCGCCTCGGCCTGGGCGCCCGCGGTGATGACGGTTGCTTGCGCCTCAGCGTCGAACTCGAAAGACCCACTGATAAATCTGTCATAGGCACGCTTGTCCTGAAAAAAGATAATTTCACTGAACGCCTTGCCTCCGAACTGAAAGCCTATGGAGCCTTCAATAATCGATGTCTTTCCAGTCACTCCACCGTTGCGATACACCTGGCCTTTGCCGTATGAACCACCGACCACCCACCCCCCTTTTCCGATGGTTGGAAAGACTGCATAACCGTACGAATCCTTGAAAAATTTGGCCACCACAGGGGATTGTTTAAACGTCTTGATCGTATCTGAATAGTCTTTTACCTCATCGGAGAAGGCAACACCTGCCAGGCCCAAAATTACGGCGACCACTGAAACAGATAATATGTGCTTCATTTTTCGGCTCCTTATCAGTTGAAATTGGTTTTTAATATGACTCCAGAACCTTAATCCTTACCTGGATAACACCGGCATCAATATCAGCTATCTGACGAAAGGCAGACTTGGATAAATCGATAATCCGTCCTTCAGCAAAAGGACCTCGGTCAACAATCCTGACCACAACACTCCTGTTGTTCTTCACATTTGTTACTCTGACCCTGGTATCAAAGGGGAGTTGTTGGTGGGCTGCCATTTTGGCGTTCTGATCAAAACGTTCTCCGCTTGCGGTTTCCTTTAAATGATATTTCGTATGATAATAGGAAGCCTTCCCGGTTTGAGAATATCCGTCCCATCTTGGTTCCTTTTGTACTGGGATAGCTTCTTTTTTTCCCTTTTTAGAATCCTCAGGGGCCTTAATGACTTCCGTCGGCTCTCTCACATCCAAGGGAAAACAGCCTGGGAAAAGACCTATCATCCAGCATAGTACTAGTATTGGGATGCACCGCGGGCTCATTCCCATAAGCCTCTCTTTATCAGATGGGATCAATCCTTTGCGACGTATTCCTTATGTTCAAACCAAAGCGGCCCGGTCCGCTCAACGGATCCGGGCCTTCCGCTGTGGCTAGCCCAAACACCTTAGGCTGGGCTCTCTGACTTGGAAAACTCGATTTTTCCTTCTCCCGGCACGCTCTTGGGGTCCAAAAGTCTGGACAAGATTACGGCTTCCGCCACCAAATACCCCGGCTTTTCCAGGGCTTCCACATGCAAAATTTATTCTAAACGGAGCCTTTACCATCTCACAATAGGGTCCATACCCCATCGGACATGATTTATGTATGCATCTTCCCCTGTTTTTTGCGGAAGACCCAAATGCGTAAGGGAGTAGAATTGTCTACCTATTTTTTAAGGGTCTTCAACAACACATCCGTCCCGGTACCGGCTCGTCCCTTTACCAACACCACATAGGTCTCGGGGTGTTTTCGCATCTGATCGGCAATATCCTTTCCATCCAGGATCGGATAAACCTCCTCTTCCTCCATGGTCGCCCGGATAACAGCCAGGAAATATTTTCCACCTACTTGGAACCCGTAGAAGAATTGATCGGGACGATCTTCCATCAACCCCTTGATCTCCACAGTGACAACCTCCATTCCCGGAAATTCACTGCTCAAATACTCCTTGGTTTCTCTCATGTTGATATCTTTCTTGGACATAAAGCACCTCACTTGGTTAAAGATTGTGGTTTGGGGTTTCCGGGTTTAATGGTTCAGAGGTTCAAGGATTCAGGGGTTCAACCGTCGTGCGCCGCGTGTAGCTTGAAGAGCGAAGCCGGAAGGTTCAGAGGGGCTTGGTTGTAACACCTCAATAATCAGGGACAAAACTCCTGGTTTCCGGACTTCGCAGGAATGACAAACAACCCAAACCACCCGTCATTCCGGCGAAGCCCGGAATCCAGTACCATGCCAGAAAAAGCGCCCACCCCGATTTATTGAGAAGATACGCTTGGTTGAACTACCGCTAATAATAGTAGTGAAACCCTACCCCAACATACTCAATTTTTCGGTTATAGAATTGGCCATTGGGAGAATACCCTTTGTAATACTCGAACATCAGCTGATACACACTGGGATAACTTTCGGTGCTTCCAAACTGCAACCCCGCCCGGCCTGAAAAATCCGTGTTCCAGTCGGTTTCCTGGTGCCATTTGAAATCCACTGCAGCCACCGGCCGGATTCTTGCCTTCCAAAACCCCCAGGGACTTTCCCACTGGAGGCCGGCTTGACCGTAATAGGGCTCCAGGTTTGAGGGCGACCGGTGGATCAGGTCCCCGCCGCCGCCGTATATTCTCAGTGATTCAATTAAATTATATGAAAGTAACAACTGCACCCCTTCGTAGCTCAAGTTTTCCCGGCTGGTGTTATCTCTTAGCAGATATTCATCCCCCAGGTGGGAACTCTGATGATACAGACGAGCCAATCCGGAGAAACCTTTCCAACGATAGCCGATGGAGGGAAACGCGACCCAGAAGTCGGAGTTGATTAAATCATAGGATGAGGAACCCAGATCAAAAACGGAAAATACGGAGGCTTCTATCCCCACATCCCACTCGCCTCCCAACGCAAAAGGACCTCGATAGAAGGGAAATGATCCGCCGAAGCTGACAGCCCCTACGTTGTTGAATTCCTCGTTGTCATGATAGTTCAAATAACGGGCTGAAAAGTGAGGCCAGCGGGGATCCCCGAAAAGGGGCTTGAAGAGCCTGCCCCGGGGGAAGAACTTCCCCTCAGCAGGCGCCACACATGCCGCGCCTACAGCCCCCTTGCTTTGGGAACGCTCAGAATCGGCCTTCTCAACCACAACCCTGGTCACACCGGGGATTTGTTTGAGTTGCTCTACGGCCTTATCCCGGGCATCCACATCAAGATCCTGACCACTCACCGTCACTGTGCCGTCCTTTACCTGTACCGAACAGGCCTGAGCGCCAAAATTTAACTCCAGCACGGCCGTGGCATAACCTGCAATGAATTCATCACTGCCGGTATTCGCCCCCAGGATTTGTCCCGGAAACAGGAGGCCCATGCCCCAAAACAGCATCATGGTCCGCAATATTTTTTTCATGGTTTTACACCCAGTACAAATTGATGGGCCTTTCTCAATTGATATTTTCCTGGGGCTTTTACGTCTCATCCTCAAGGGCTTCTGCCGCATCCATCTGCTTGATCGGCCGTGTTTTCGACGGTCTCATCAGTGACTTCGCCGGGATGGATACTCCTTGTAGTTAAGTTCCCACTCTCACACCTTTTTCAGGGTCATCCGCGCAGCAATGGCCACCGGGTCCCATAAGGGCGAGTAGGGCGGTGCATAGCTCAAATCCAGGTCCGCGATTTCCGCCACGGTGAAGCCTGCGTGCAATGCCGTGGCCAGGATATCAATGCGTTTGGCTGCCCCCTCCCTTCCCACAATCTGGGCGCCCAGCAGTCTTCCGCTCCCTTTTTCCGCCAGCATCTTCACTGTAATAGGGCCGGAATGCGGGTAATAGCCTGCCCGGGTGGTGCTTACAATGACCTCGGACACATATTCCGCTCCCATTTGTTCCGCTTCCTTTTCCTGCAACCCGGTGCGGGCCACCTCTACGGCGCAGATCTTGCTCACCGCAGTCCCCACCAATCCGGGAAAGATGGCATTTCCGCCGCCCATATTGGTCCCGGCCACCCGGCCGTGTTTATTGGCCACCGTTCCCAGGGCAATGGCCGCGGGCTTTTGACTGATCAGATGAAAGGACTCGGCGCAGTCACCGCCTGCCCATACCTGGTCCACCCGGGTCTGCATGGTATCGTCCACGGCTATGGCCCCGGTGTCGCCGAGAGGGATCCCCGCGGCCTGGGCCAGGGTGGTATTGGGTTTTACGCCCATACCGAGAATCACCAAATCGGCCGGGAGTCTCCTTTGGTCGGTAATGACTTCAGATACCCGATCCCGGGTGATCTCAAAGCCTTCGAGGCTTTCATCCCGGTACAGGTCAACCCCCACATCGATGAGTGCCTTGGAAACCAGGGCCCCCATGTTGGGATCAAGCGTCCCCATCACCTCGGGCGCCCTTTCAACCAGGCTGACCTCCAGGCCCCGCTTAATGAGATTTTCCGCCATCTCCAATCCGATATAGCCTCCACCGATCACCACGGCCTTTCGCGGTTCATTTTCCCGGATAAATCGATTCAACTGGATCCCGCTTTCAAGGGTGTTTACCCCGAAAATGCCTGTGGCGTTGATACCGTCCACCGGAGGCCGTATGGGAAGTGCGCCCGTAGCCACCATCAGCTGATCAAAGGGTTCCCACCAGGTCCTGGGGTTGTCTTGTTCCTGTACGCGCAACCGTCTCTGCTTCAGGTCGATCTCGGTTATGTCATGTCGCACCTTGACCTCAATCCCCAGGGCCTCCCTGATCGCTTCCGGTGTCTTGGCGATCAGCTCTTCGGTGTTATCGACCACCTGGCCGATGTAATAGGGAATCCCTCACGGGGCATAAGAGATATGCGGTCCCTTTTCAAATACCTTAATCGTTAGGGCCTTATTGAGACGCGCGGCCTTTGCAGCTGCGGTCATCCCCGCTGCATTCCCACCGATGATCAACAGTCTCTCCTCGGGCATGTGTTTATCCTCCGTTCAAATTTGACAAAAATATTGAAATAGGGTTAAAAGGTTCGTTCAGAGGTTCAGAGGTTCAGAGGTTCAGAGGTTCAAAGGTTTACCCGCCGGTTTTGTGGCGGGTTCACAGGTTCAAGCGTCGTTGCGCTGGGTACCGCATGGGACATGCATTCACGGACACGATTCGGTTTTCGCAGGGTCGATAACCTCAGAGTAGTTAACCTAATGAACCTCGGGACCCCTGAACCTATGATAAACAGAATTGTCAACAGTATGAAATGGGGTGGATCCACTATTTGGGTGACGATCGGACAGCAGAAACCATCATAAAATGTCGGTACTTCCTCTGCAGGTCGGAGACTACTGTAAAAAAAAGGGGTAAATACACATTGCCCGGTATGTATTTTGGGTAGGAAAAGAGGGTAAAAGAAGGTTCCAAGGTTCCCCGTTCAACGTTCAAAAATTAAAAACCCGATCCCGCGTAATGATCCGAGGAGCTTTCAACCGTGTCGAAGATCCCCGCTTTATGGCGGAGCAACCTTTGAACCTTGAACCTCTGAACCTATGAACCTAATTTTAACAAAGGAGTAAAACATGGACGTTCCGCAAGATAGGGCTGTTGGGGCCATTCTGGGGACATTCATCGGGGATGCATTGGGGGTGGGCCCTCACTGGTATTATGACCTGGATCAGATGCGAAAGGATTATGGGGAGTGGATCGATCAGTATACCGCTCCCAAACCCAACCGGTTCCATGCCGGCTTACAGGCAGGTGAAAACTCCCAGACCGGACAGGTGACCACCCTTCTGCTGGAATCCATATCTGAACAGGGGGAGTATCAGGAATCGGACTTTACCCGTCGGCTGGATTCACTTCTAAACACCCTGAACGGAAACCCGGGAAGCGGACGCTACACCGATCATGCCATGCGGGATGTATGGCACGCCCGTAAGAAACAGGGTGTGGAGTGGACCCAGGCAGGGAGCCTTGCCGACACTGCCGAAGCAGCGATTCGAACCCCTGTGCTGGCGGCCTGCTATTTCAAGGACTTCGGGAATCTGATCAAATATCTGGAATCGAATGTGCTGCTCACCCACCGCGATCCTTTTATTGCAGGTCAATCCACCGCTTTCGGGTTGATCGTGGCCGGTCTCATCGACGGTTACGACTTGAAAGAGGTATCCCAAGTGGTCATCCGAAGGGCGGGTAGAAGCAATGCCCCGCTGGTGATTCAACCGCCAGACGTCAAAGAGGACACCCGGGTCTCCTTTACAGATGCGGTGCTTCAACCTTCCTGGTCCTACCAGGCGGCCCATGATCCCGCAATTCGCATAGAGCCCGCATGGTCCGCCTGTCGCCTTTTCGGCCTGGCCTGCACCGTGGGGTTTATGTTGCCGGCTGCCTACTATTTTACCGCCCGGTTTGAAAACGATTTTTACAATGCGGTCATGTCTGCGCTCAACGGGGGCGGCAACAACATGGCCCGGGCCGCACTGACCGGGGCCCTGGCCGGGGCCCAGGTGGGACTGAGCGGGATCCCCGAATATTTGATCGAGGGCCTTTCAGACCACGAGCGATTGATCGACATGGCCAAGGGGATAACGAGTGAATAAAAAACGGTTCAGAGGTTCAAGGTTCAGGGGTTCAGAGGTTTCCACTTGAAAGAGCAGGAGGGCGGGCCACTCTTGTAGACGTAGGTTCTATGTTTCGGAGGCCGTATTGGCCCTATCTGGCGGGTGATGTTACCCGCCCTACGAAGTGAGAAAACCTTTAAACCTTGGAACCCCTGAAACTCTGAACTTTGAACCTTGAACCTCTGAACTTTGAACCTTGAACCTCTGAACCTTTTTTCTGCGAGGTGACGCAATGGAGAAAGAACCGACCCGGGTAATGCTTGTTGAAGACCATACCATTTTAAGACATGGGCTGCGGTCTTTGCTCACCGCATCCGGGAACATGGAAATCGTGGGGGAGGCCGGAGATGGCCAGGCTGCCATTCGCCGCATCTTGGACACAGAGCCGGACCTGGTATTGCTGGACCTCAACATGCCCAAAATGGATGGCTTTTCCGTGCTTACGGAAGTGAAACGACAACTGCCCAAGACCAAAATCCTTGCACTCACCATGTATGATGATGACGCCTATGTCCTGGACGCCTTTAAGGCCGGCGCAGACGGGTACTGTCTCAAATCCTCAGGACACAATGAACTCATGGCCGCGGTGGAATCAGTGCTTTCCGGAAAGCGGTATATCAGCCCGGAAGTTTCGGACAAGGTGCTGGAAGGGTATCTGGAGGCCAATCGAACCCTGAAAGAGCGCACGGCCTGGGATTCACTCACCCAGCGGGAAAAGGAGGTCCTTAAGCTTCTGGCCGAGGGATACCAGAACAAGGAGATCGCAGAGTACCTGTTTATCAGCGTCAAGACCGTGGAAAAACACCGGGCCAATATGATGCAGAAACTGGATCTGCATAGTGCCTCTGCCCTGACCTCCTATGCTATTGAAAAGGGGCTGGTGAAGAGGTAGCGGAGGTTCAAGGGTTCAAGGTTCAGAGGTTCAAAGGTTCAGAGGTTCAGAGGTTCAGAGGTTCAGAGGTTGGAAGGTTCAAAGGTTGAAGGGTTCAGGAGTTGAGAGGTTCTCCCACCCGTAGTTCGGAGATCTTCGACAGGGTTCCGGCGGTTGGAAGGTTGAGATGGGGATAGAACGCTTTGAGGACATTGAGGCATGGCAGTTGGCCCGCGAACTTACCCGAAAGGTCTATACCCTGACAAGAAAGGGCCAGTTTGCCCGTGACTTCGGCCTGAGGGGGCAGATACAGGATGCGGCCGGTTCATCTATGCACAATATTGCCGAAGGCTTTGATTCAGAATCAAATCATGAATTTATACGTTTTCTTAGGTATGCAAAACGATCCTGTACCGAGGTCCAAAGTGAGCTTTATGTGGCGCTGGATCAACAATACCTGATTGAAACTGAATTTCAGGACGTTTACGATCATGCTGCACGCACCCGTGCGGCCATACGTGGTTTCATCAAATACTTGCTCTCCTACGAACCCATCGAACCAAAATAGTCACCATGGCACCATTCCATGACTCAGTAGTAACCTCTGAACCTTTGAACCCCTGAACCTCTGAACCCTGGAACCTCCGTTTACGCATGCGGCCAGAAGCAGCGGATAGTCGTCCCCTGTCGGGGTTGGGAATGAAGCGCAAATTGGCCGGAAAACAACTCGGTACGATCCCGCATGCTGCCCAACCCCATCCCTTCGTTCCTGCGCTGTTCCCGGGCGGGATCCGGAACCTCGAACCCGTTGCCGTTATCCTGGATAAACAGTTCCAGGCCGTCCCCGTTTTCAGTCAGACGGACCGCTACGTGCGTGGCCTCGCTGTGTTTGGCCACGTTATTGAGGGCTTCCTGCAGGATCCGATAGACGGCGATCCTCAGTTCCTGGGGAACGTCTTCTTCCGCCACGCTCATCTCGCCGGTGATTTCCAGCCCTTCGCATACCTGCTGGCACCGTCTGAACAGGGTCTGTATGGCGGCCAGAAGCCCCAGATCGTCCAGGACATCGGGCCGTAAATCCGTGCATATGGTCCGGGTCTCATTCAGGGCCTTCTTGACCCAGGAAATGATCTCTTCTAAGGGGGTTCCCTGTGAGGGGCTTCCGTTATTCTGAAAATAGAGCTTCTCCTCCAGGGCATATTTGACAGCGGTGAGGGTGCCGCCAATGCTGTCATGAAGTTCCCGGGCAATGTGCTGGCGCTCCTTCTCCTGGACCGACAGCAGTTTTTTGGACAGTTTTTTTAATTCGTTCTTGCGCTCCTTGAGCAACAGAAGGGTTCGATTGCGCTCCAGCGCATACCGGACGGTCCGCTCCAGGAGACAGGAGTCCAGGGTCCCCTTTTCAAGGTAATCGGCAGCGCCGCCGCGCATGGCCTGCACGTCGATATCCGGATTTCCCTTTCCGGTGAGCATAATGGCGGGGATGGCCAGCCCCATCTCGTTCATTTCCTGCAAAAGGTCCAACCCGTTTTTTTCGCCCAGAAAAAAATCAATAAACATCAGGTCATACGGGTTGTTGCTCAGCCGTTGCACCGCTTGATCATAGGAGGATGCCACACCCACATCAAAGCGGTAATTGGGGATTTCATGAAGGATGTTCTGGAAAAGGATCTGGTCGTCTTCATCGTCCTCCACCAGGAGGATTTTAATGGGTGTTTCACGCATGGTGCAAGGCCCTCAAGGGGGATATAGGTGGAATTTACATTTATCTGTGCATAAACAGGGCGTTTGTAGATGTCAAACCTATAATACATTCCACCCGGATCCCGATATAGGGTCTATCCTGTATTAGGAACTACATAGGGGTGTAGATGGGGTTCCAGGGTTCATGGGTTCAGAGGTTCAGAGGTTGAACCTCTGAACCCTCGAACCTCACACCGGTATCTCCGCCACAATGCACGTGCCTCTGCCGGGGGCGGAGTCGATATCCAGGTCTCCGCCCACCAGGGAGACCCGTTCCTTCATGATGGTGAGACCTAAGGGGCCTCGATAGGGATCCTTTCCAGTGAACAGGGCTTCCGGATCAAATCCCTTGCCGTCGTCTTCTATGGTCAGGGAGATTCTGCCGTCCCTGTAGGCCAGATGGACAAAGACCGCTTTTGCCTCGGCGTGCTTGGCCGCATTGGTCAGACCTTCCTGAGCGGACCGGTAGAGGGTGAAGTCGATTCCCTTTTCCCGCAGGCGGTCTTCCGGAATTCCTTTTGTGGACAGCCGGATATGCATACCGGATTCCCTTTCCATCCGGCTGACCAGGCTTTTTAAGGCATCGATCAAGCCGAACTTCTCCAGGATCTCAGTCCGCAGAAAGTGGGAGATCTCCCGGGTCTGCTCGATGGTCTCGTTTACCCGGTCCCGGATGGGCTCGATCCGGTCTTTGAGGGGGGCGCCGTCCTCGGTTCGGAGGTTTTTCAGGTTATCCAGCTGAATGGACACCCCGGTCAGGATCTGTCCGATCTGATCATGCAGGGCATTGCCCATCTCCCGGCGCTCCCTCTCCAGCAGGTCCACCAGGCGGCGGGACA
>JAIPDZ010000114.1 GCA_021737425.1 Deltaproteobacteria bacterium | reverse complement strand
CCGTCATTAGATATGCCGAATGGCGAGTGAAAGCAATAAGTTACGACTTATTTCGTGGGTGCTTTTCATAGGTCTGACAACATAATTTTCCTGCGCTTGTCACATCTCTGCCTGAAAGGCAACTGGCTATCTGCTCCCTTTATAAACTATCAAGCCAGACCATTAGGTCCCCTTCGTTGTCCCACTGGAGTAATTCCTCTATCTTTGAATCGTCTGTCAGGACCGATTGCATGTGCCTGATAAATTCCCGCTGGATGTGTCGCCTTTGATTGAGGTCTAGCTGTAAATACAGGATAGTGGACTGGATGTTGTCATGTCCCAGATGGGTCTGGATTTTGGTGATGGGACAGCCACTATAGAGCATGTCCACCGCCCGGGAATGGCGAAGGCTATGGACGGGATTGATATTCTTGAGACGTTTAGGTGGAAGAGCCTTTTCCAAATACTTCCTGCAGATGCGATAGATACCATGACGAGAGAGTTCCTGACCCCGCTGATTTATAAATATCCGGTTTTGATATAGGCGGTGTGGGGACCCACGGTATTTTCGGATATACAGCTGGAGCAGTTGACAGGTTTTGGACTCAAGCTTTATGAGCCGGAATCTGTTTCCCTTCCCGAGAATTGCCAAGGTCGTTTTCTTTGGATCAAAATAATCCAGGTTCAGTGTGGTTATTTCACTGGCCCTGGCTCCGGAATCGTAAAGCAAATGAAGGAGGGC
This sequence comes from Deltaproteobacteria bacterium, assembly GCA_021737425.1. GTDB lineage: Bacteria > Desulfobacterota > DSM-4660 > Desulfatiglandales > Desulfatiglandaceae > JAIPDZ01. The sequence continues at coordinate 12,289 of JAIPDZ010000114.1, read as the reverse complement.
ATAATCTCTGATCCCTTCTTTTCGCTTTAGATCAACGGCTTGAAAGAGTTTCAGCATCTCATCTTGGTAGAGAAAGCCGATGAGGCGCTTTTGAGTTCGCTTTTGGGGGATATTGAGAATGGTATTTGCCACCTCTTGTTTTTCGGGATGCATAAAGCGAATCATTTTGGCAAAGGACTTGAGGGCCGCAAGCCGTTGATTGCGTGTATTGACAAGGTTTTTTCTGTCATTCTCCAGACCTTCCAGAAACGCAATGATCACTTCTGTTGAGATGTGTTCTACCCGGAGTGATTTGACTTTGATAGTGTAGAAGGAAGCGGCAAAGGGAAGAAAGAGCCGAAACGCATCTCGATATGTCTGAACAGTATGGTAGCTGACCCCTTTAGTATGAGGAAGATACTGATCGAAGAACTGATGGACTAAGGGTGAAAGTTTCATTCTTTTCTTTTCTGCCAAAGAGAGAAATCGACAAGATCCTTACGGCCGATGGCATCCGATACCCTGAGATAAACGCTGGTGCATTTGTAATCCCTATGACCCAAATAGGCGGCCAGGATAGGCAAAGCATTTTGAGAGGAAAGTTCCCGGTCCCTGACACTGTTCAGGGTATTGACCGCAAACGAATGGCGCAGGGAATGAGGTGTGGGTGGATTTAGGTTAACATCACCCACGATCCTCCGTGGTTGATGCAGGCCGATTTTCTTGACCGCATTATGAAACACGTATCGAAGTGTCGAATCACAAAGGTGATGGTTTTTTCTACCGGCCAGAAGGTAAGGGTTGTCGTCATGGGGACGAAGGGTTTTTCTGACAGAGAGGTAGTTTTCAATCTGTATGGCGACATCTCTTTGAACCGGGATGAGCCTGTCTTTACCGAACTTGGTCCTTTCGATATAAATGGTGACATCATCTCTGCGGTAATGAATGCGTAAAAGCTTGATGGTCTCTGAGATCCTCATGCCACACCGGGCCATAAGCAGAACGGCCAAGTAGATCGCCAAGTCTGTCAAAAAGCATTTTCTGGTGTTTCGGATCGTACCGCAAAGGGTCTTCAACAACTGATCCACCTGTTCAGGGGAAAACACAAAAGGCACAATGGTGTTCTCCTTGAGAGGAGGGATATCATTTAAAGGATTCTGAGTCAGGTAACCCCGGCGAACGAGGAATTGGGAGAAACCCCGCACCGCAGAAATGATACCGTTTATGCTCCGTGATTCCGCACGGAGTTTGGCTCTCATTTCCAGAAAAAAGGCCGGCTGGAAAATGTCCCAATCAGCCCCCGTTTTTTTGAGGTAACGATCAAAAGCGCGGAGATAGGTCCCGGCAGGCATGATAAGATAGCCAAGAGATTCTCGATAAGAAAGATATTCTTCGAGTTGAGGGGCCAGAAAACTTTCAAAAGGTTTCATCAAATAAGACCTTTCGCATCAGTTCTGTGTGGATGTGTAGATATCTTTGCGTGGACCTTATATTCCCATGGCCCATCATCTCTTTGATGTCATATATGGACCGGCCGATATGAAGCAAACTCTGGGCGTAGGTATGCCTGAGCCAGTAGGCTGAGGAAGAAAGTCCCGCCTCCTTCATGATCTTTGAGATATGATGATTGACCACATTTATGCTGATTGGTCTGTATGGCTTTTGAAGGGTCAGAAAGACTTCTCGGTAATGGACCTCAGGTCTGATCTTATGGACATAAGCGGCCACAGCCTTAAGGGTGTTTTCAGGCACAGGCATGACTACGGGGCCGCTCATTTTTCTTTTTGGGATGGTGATTTCTGCTCTCTGGAAGGATATGTCATTAAGGGTGGCATTTTTAATCTCAGCGGGCCGCATCCCTAAAGAATAAGCCAGGAGAGCCATGGCGTAGGTTCGAATCTGTGAGGGTGTATCGAGGGTAAAGGTACTAAAGAACTTTTTTACTTCCTGGTGTCGTAAAAACCTGGGGGGTGTTATTTGATTGAAAATACGCGGTCCCACTAACAAATCGCCAAGATCTTTGTCTAACACTTTCTTATTGTGGAGGTACTTTAGAAAACCCCTTATTTTCCCTCGATAAATTCGTCGAGTGGCGGTCGAAAACGGTTTATTGAACTCGGCCAGAAAACCATCGATGTGTTGGATTTCCAGATCAGAAAGTGCAATGTTGTGACGTTCAAAATAAACGTTCAAAGAGACCAGGACTCTTCTTGCTGAATTGATGTAGATTTTGGAAACCGCTTTCTCTTGTTGCAGGTAGCGGAGATATTGTTCGTAAATATCCGGCAGATTCACTTGAAAGTTAGGAAGTTTGATGGGCTCACTGATCCTGCCTTCTTCGTAAAGATACTTCGAAAAGCAAATAAGATCAGAGCCGACCCCCTTAACGCCGACAAAATGTTTTCTAAAAACCCGAAAGGTGTCGAACGTAAACATGTTTTTCCAGGCAACGTCCTGGTTGATGGCGAAGATGAGAAAATCGGACAGAATGGAAGCACAGCGTAATTTGCTCTTTTTCGATTTTTTTGTAGTGCCTAGCCAGTCAGAATAATCCAAGATGGCTTGCCTTAATCTTCTGATATCCTCATCAGCCACTTCAAATCTCCCGAATGGATCGCTGGATAAGATTCCTGATATTGGACTTTCTGTGCGAGTGGGATAAGGGGTTCATTTCTTGAACCGGCTTGATAGGCAGCTCGAGTACCTGAAACAAGGTCCCGTCAAAGGCGATGAGGTCCCTCTTGATCAACGCATCTCTGGCTTCAACGTATTGATCGACACTGAGCTGCAGTAAGGTGCAAATAGCATCATAGGAATAAAAGGAGAGGCCATTGCGATCTGAATCCAGGACAAGAAACAGGTACAACAGGAGTTCTTTTTGGCTCAAGGCCGCCAAAAATCCATCCGTGAGAAAACGATGAGGGATGAAACTGAACCCTCCACGGATACGCCTGACCCGATCAGGTTCGAGGATCCTTTTCTTGATCATGATCGGCTCCCTTTTTTGTCACATCTGATGGGGGAGGCGGGAAGACATAAGAATCTATCAAGCAATTGAAACCAACCATTACAAAACGCTTTTATCGTATCTTTCATGCTGATTTCTCCCCAGGGGGCCAATCTATGGCTTTTAAAGAGGTGGGTCAGTCCCCGTTTTGTGTTGAAAACGATTTTTCTTCATTTTTTTTGATCCAGGGCGGGAACCGAAGCCTAAAGGAGGGGGAAGGATCTGAAGAAATGACCCTCCATGCTGACGAAGCTCAGGGAGAACGTATGACACACAAAGGGCACAACGAAAGGACGAAAGGGTTGGCTCACAGGAGGAAAACAGAAAGGGCATGAGCCTGATTAGCATCGTTAACGCTGATCGGATTGGAAGAATCCTGCGCCTGGCCCATCGAAGCGCCCCGGGGAGAAGGATATCAAGCCGGATTCTTTCAACAGCATCCTCTTGGGAAGGTGACCTTTCAACTTCTTCCATGACGCTCTCGACTTCTTGCAACGTCCCGGGTAGACGTGCGGACAAACAATCTGGAAGCAGGCTGAAGGTTTGATGTCCCAGTGAACAGTACCACCTGGCTATTTTTGTTCCTTCCGGGGTTTTCCTACGGTAGGTGCCGTTTTTACAAAATCCACATCCCCCTTCCGGGTGAATCGGGCAGTTATCGAGCTTTGCCTCTTTCCAAGCTTTCCTCCGAACATATTCCTCGGCGGATAAAACCGTGGCAAACCTTAACTGCATGACAAAGCCATTGCCTCAAATAAAAAATCATGAGAACATTGGACTATGGAGAAAATCGGTCGAAATGCGCCATGTCCTTGCGGCAGCGGTAAGAAGTATAAAAAATGCTGTCTGTCTGCACAGCAGGATAATAGATCCGCTTCCGAAATAAAACAGCGGTTCATCCCTGTCTATACAGAGCTCGACCAACTGTCAAACAGTGTCGTAGATCTCATCAATCAGAGCAAATTAGATGAAGCAGAAGCTGTATCCCGGGAACTCTTAACCGAATATCCCGATCAGATCGATGGCTTTAATCGGTTGGCCATGGTCTATGAAGCGCGTGGAGAAAAGAAAAAGGCGGCGGAGCACTATCGAAAAGCTTATCGTTTTGCGATGTCAAATGAAGGCTTTGCCCAGGAATCCGCAGACTGGTTCTTGTCACAGGCTAAACGGATGGATTCCCAAAACGATATCGAATAAAAGGAATTAAACGGATTCCTTACAAAAGGAATCTGGAGAATTACATAGGTGGAACTAAAGACTCACAACATTACCAGAGTCACAACATAACTTGACAAAATCCAAAAAAACAATATCTGAAAAAACCTTTGATATTCTTTCGAAAGTGTTGGGATATTTGATTCCGTATTCCAGATTGCAGAGATTATTCTTTCCTGTTCTTTCAGGTTGCTCTGTGTAGCCATCTGCACTGCACTTCTCACCCCTTTCCTACAGTAATCCAACATGCCGAAGTTTATGATAATCTTCGTCCTGGAAATAACTGTATCCGGTATTCTCAATCCATCAGGTTTTCTGACAACATAAGAATGCCCTCCAGAAATTAGCCCTTAAAAACCCGGGAGAAGATCTCTTCATAGGTCTTTTTCACCTCTTCCCCGAAGCAGACGAACCTCACCTCTTCCATGGTATCATTATGCTCCAGGAAGTGCTTGGTTTCGCTCATGGCGATCTTGGCGGCCCGTTCCAGAGGGAACCGGTACACCCCGGTGCTGATGGACGGAAAGGCCATGGTTTTTACCCCCAGTTCCGCTGCCACCTGAAAGCTGTTTTTGTAGCAGTTGGCCAGCAGGGTATCTTCATTGCGGTTCCCCCCGTGCCACACCGGCCCTACGGTATGGATCACCCACCTGGCGGGCAGGCGATACCCTTTGCTGGCCTTGGCCTCCCCGGTGGGACATCCGCCCAGCTGCCGGGTCTCTTCCAAGAGTTCGGGGCCGGCGGCCCGGTGAATGGCGCCGTCCACCCCGCCGCCTCCCAGAAGTGAGGTGTTGGCCGCATTGACAATGGCATCCACATCTTGTTTGGTGATATCCCCCTCCACGATCTTGATTCGCGCTTTCATCTGTATACCTCCTTTCCGTATGGGTTCAAAGGTTCAAAGGTTCAGGGGTTCAGGGGTTCAGGGGTTCAGAGGTTCAAAGGTTCAGAGGTTCAAAAATTCAAGGTTGAAAAGGTTACCTTCAAATGCCCCATATTGCCGCCTTGAGGGTTAAGGTCCCGTAGATCACAATAAGGACCAGGATCGTATACCGAAACCAGTCGGTCTTCAGGTGCACCCCCCCACCATCCTCAGCGCGCCTTTTGCCGCTGGTCAATGGAAGGATGAACACCCCCATCAAAACCAGCCCCGGAATAATGATCCCCGCCATGAGCGGGGGCAGGAACTTTAAAAGGGTCTGTATGCCCAGAAAGAACCAGGGCCCTTTTACCGATTCCACCATGGCCCCGGGCGGGATCGCCGGATCCGGCTGAATCCAAAAAGCATACAAAAAGAGGCCCACGACGCCCGCCGTCATAAATCCCTTATCCGGGAACCACTCACGAATATGGCCCTGTATCAAATAGATAATGAGCAGGGGTAGAAAAAGGCAGTGATACAGATACGGAAGGAAAAAGAAGTCCTCTCCGGACCGGATGAACAGCCTGGAAAGGGGGATTCCCACCGCAGGCATGGTCTGAAGGATATTCATGAAGATGCGGCCGGCGAACACGGCCTCCTTGTCCCCTTTCAGAATGAACCCGGTAAACAGCGTCAACAGGCAAAGGAGTACAGCGAGGATCAGGGAGACCCATACCCGCAATGGATAGCGGGCGTACCGCCTTTTGAGGAAATGATCCAGGGTGTGCAGCAGCATCAGGATGACAAACAGCTGTCCCGCCCCATAATGGAGTTGCCTGAAAAACCACCCAAAGGGGACATGGGTGGTAATCTCTTCCACGTTCCTGAACACATCCCCCGCAGGCCGGTAGTAAAAGGCCAGTACGATCCCGGAAGCAAGACATACGATCAGGGTTGAGAGCCCTATGCGGGGAAGCCAAGAAGAGAGATTTGGGATAATTCTGCTATCAGACAAATCAGACCCTGTTTCATAGGTTCACTTCAACCTGGATATCCCCGTTTTCATCCTGTGTTGCGGGGATCGGGTGGAGGTCTTTTTGGGCCGGTCCTGAAATCCATTTCCCGGAGCGGGTAAAGACACTGCCGTGACAGGGGCATCGAAATTGCCCAGCGGCCGAGTCAAACCCCACCGTACACCCCAGGTGCGGGCACCTGGCAGAGAGGACCCGGTGATCTGTTCCCTCTTTGATGAGATACGCCCCTTCCTTGAAATGGATATCCCCTGCCTGCTCATGGGGATGAAACAGGATGGTCCGCTTTCTCTCTTTTTTAAACGCCATAAAGGAGAAAACCGGATAGGCCAGGAAACCCCCGCCCGCCACGTAGCAGAGCCACAAAAGCCCCTTTCGAAAAAAGTCTCGTCTGTTCATCCTATTCACCGGGTCTTACGATACGTAAAACCGTGCCTAAAATCAATTATTGTTCTGAACGGCCGGCTGCTTTGTCTCCACCCAGGGGAGGCGTTCCCTCCTACGCCCCATGGGAAAGGGCCTTAGGCGCATTCCATCTTTTTTAAAAGCCGTACCCCATGAACTTACAGATATCACTTGCATTTTTGAGCATAACCGTGTACGCCAGCATTACGGGGTTTGCCTGAAAACATTTTGAGGGGTCGATCATGATGGAAAAGGATTTTCTCGATGCTAAGCATATTCTCGATGCTGTGGTTCCCCTGTGCCCGGACGGCATCATCGGCATCAATCGAGAGGGAACGGTGGTCATCTTCAACGATTCGGCCGAAAACCTGACCGGATACACCAAAGCGGAAGTCATCGGAAAGCTGCATATCACCGACATCTATCATCCCCCGGACCTGGGCCGCAAAATCAAAAAAAAGCTCCACAGCCCCAAATACGGGGGCCCCGGAAAACTGCAGGCCCTGGAGGTGGAGGTCGCCACCAAAGAAAAGGCCAAGGTCCCGATCCGTCTATCCGCCACCCTGATCCATAAACAGGGTCAGGAAATCGGAAGTGTGGGCTTTTTTCACGACCTTACGGCCGAACGCAAACTGGAAGGCGAATTGAGAAGGCTTTCCATTACCGACAGTCTCACCGGCCTTTTCAACCGCCGTCATTTTCATTCCGTACTGAGCCACGAACTGGCCAGGGCCAAGCGGTACCACAGACCCCTGAGCCTGATCATGTTTGACCTGGATCATTTCAAACAGTGCAATGATCAGTTGGGGCACCTGGAAGGAGACAATATCCTCAGGCTCGTGAGCAGCAGTGCACAGGAGACACTACGCATATCAGACATGGCCTTCAGGTACGGCGGGGATGAATTCCTTTTTCTACTTCCGGAAACCGATCTCACCAGTGCCGTCATTGTGGCGGAGAAGTTTCGGAAGTATTTTAATGCGGCATGCCCCTATCGCATCTCCCTGGAGGAAGAAGATGCCGATGAGTCTGTCACCCTGAGCCTGGGCGTGGCTCAGGCCAGACCCGTTGATGATGTTGATTCACTGAACAAACGGGCCGATATGGCCATGTACGAGGCCAAGGCCAAGGGGGGCGATTGTACCGTGAAGGCCGAGCACGCCATCGGGGAAGCGGCGTAATCCGCCATTCCTTAAACCCCCTCAGTACCGTCGAAGCCCCCTTCCCCTTTTCAGGCTATCTGGACCCCCATTCCGCCCTCCGGACCATCATGAGCGCGTCCTGTCCTTTCGGGTAAAATTTTTCTTTATGCCTTGCCTTTGAAAACCCGTATTTTTGAAAAAGGGTCTGCGCAGGCAGATTATCCACCGCCGTATGAAGATGCATTCTTTCCACACATCGCTCGTCAGCCGCTTTGATCATGTTGCGCATTAAGCGATCTCCGATCCCGCGTCTGTGTGCCTCGGGCTCCACCGCTATGGCCACCAGTTCGGATTCTCTGACGGACAGGGGATCGCTGTGGATGATCCCGAGCATGGCAAACCCCACAGGGACCCTACCCTGGACAGCCACCAGGGTCAGGGTGATGCCGGCCAGGAACCATTCCGGCAGCATCTCTTCATAAGGCCCATACTGGCCAAAGGCCTTTTTACTTAGGGATTGAATAAACGGGGCGTCGGATGGCTGGGCCTCCCGGATGAGGACCTCGGTCTCGGAGGAAGGTCTCCGGTAGGGCCGTACATCCGCGGATGAACCGGGCCGCATCTTTTTGCCCGGCCTCATTTCCCGAATACCGGAGTTCCGCAGGCGGGCCATGCGTTTGTGCTCCCCATATTTTCCGAATCTTCCCGACTTGCCCATGGATCTCCTTAATTATCCGGTTTTCACTCCAAGCCCCTTCCAGAGGCCGCCGTGCACCTCGCGTACTTTTTCCGCGGCGGTTTCCACCCGCAGGACCGCCTGATCGGACCAAGGGGTTTCGGGCCGCGTTTCGGTCACCCCCGCCATTTCCCGCACCACTGCCAAAACCGATTCCTGCAGCCCTTTCAGGTTATATCCGCCCTCCAGGGTCATCACCACCCTGCCTCCGGAACAGGCATCCGCAATATCCAGGACCGACCGCGTCAGACCTGCGAACCCGCGGGGGGTCACCCCCATACCGCCCAAGGGATCGTTTTGGTAGATATCAAACCCGGCGGAAACCAAGATCAGATCCGGTTTAAATTCAAGGCCAATGGGTTTCAGGGTCTTTTCAAATATCCCCATGTATTCATTGTCCCCATGGCCCGGGGCCAGGGGAACATTCACCGTATACCCTGCGCCTTCCCCCCGCCCCCCCTGGGTGTGCGCACCGCTCCCCGGATAATAGGGGTACTGGTGGGTGGAATAGTAAAGGATGGAGGGGTCTTCTTCGAAACTGTGCTGGGTACCGTTGCCGTGATGAAGATCCCAGTCCACCACCAGAATTCGGCTTGCCCCGTGCATCTGCTGGGCGTACCGGGCCCCCACGGCCAGGTTGTTGAAAATACAAAACCCCATGGCCCGGTTGTTCTCCGCATGGTGGCCGGGCGGCCGTACCAGGGCGAAGGCATTGTCCACGTTGCCGGATACCACTTCTGATACGGCCTCGCATACCCCCCCGGCGGCCAGAAGAGCGGCCTCGCAGGACCCTTCCGAAACGGCGGTATCCGGGTCCAGGGACCGGCGTTTTCTACCGGCCGTGGACAGGATCATGTCCACATATTGGGATTTGTGGATGGCTAAAAGTTCATCCCTTGTGGCCGGCCTCGCGGGCAGATCCCAAAAAAGCGGAGCCCTGTCCGGCGCCTCGAGCACGGAATAGATGGCATCCAATCGCTTGGGGCTCTCGGGATGAAAACTGCCCGGCCTGTGTTCCAGGTACCGCTCATCTCTTACAATGGCTGTTTTGCGCATGAAATCGACCCCCTATCCAGGATACCTCGAGAAGCCCAAGTGAATGGTACAAAAAATTACCGCCTTCAGCAACTCCTTACAGTGATTTACGGTATGTTTCTCCCGGAGGGCGAAAGGCAACCCCAAGAGATCTAAACCGTCTACCATGCACAGGGGTTCTCGGTATTCAATTTGGACGGTCTCGTAAAAAGTCAAAATCTCATACAAAGTCACAAAGCCCGCAAAGATAAGTTGTGAACATTATTATTTTTTTTCTCTGCGTCCCTGCGCCTCAGCGCGAAAACATACTTTTTACGAATACATCAATTTTATGGCGGGTAGCATGCCTGGCGGGATTCTCTGCCGCAGGCGGTCGTACGGGAAACTGGAAGGTTTTTTTGAGGAGGCCCCTTACCTTAGCCTGCTCTTCTGCGGGGGTGCCGAGGCATCTCCCCGGCCCCGCCATGTATAGCCTGGCTATGGGCCGGTGGAATGCCTGTCAATTTTTTAGTCCCCCTCGTCTAAGGGGATCATCTGCTTTGGATCAGTCGCATCCGCAGCTTCTTTTTCCCGGTTTCTGTTTTCCGATGCTCCGGGCAGCATGCCGCTCTCTGAATCCGCGGAATGGTGATCCTTCCCGTCTTTGCCGTTTTTGCCGTGCACCAGGACCACCAGTTCCTGAACATGGGTTTTCATGTCCTCGGCCTGTCTGTTCATCTCCTGGGCCGCACCGGCTGATTCCTCGGCCCCTGCCGCATTCTGCTGGGTGACCCGGTCTATGTCGGCCACGGCCTGGTTCACCTGATCCATCCCCTGGGACTGATCTCGGGAGGCCCCGGCAATCTCATCCACCAAAGTCGCCACCTTGGCGGAGATCTCCTTGTTTTCCTGAAAGGAATCCCGGGTGGTATGGGTGAGTTCCTCCCCCCGTTTTACCGCTTCGATGGTAGTGCCGATGAGATCGGCCGTATTTTTGGCCGCGTCCGCGGCCCGCAGGGCCAAATTGCGCACTTCGTCCGCCACCACGGCGAATCCCGCCCCCGCCTCTCCGGCCCGGGCCGCCTCCACCGCCGCGTTGAGGGCCAGCAGATTGGTCTGAAATGCGATCTCATCAATGGTCTTCACGATCTTGTCCGTCTCCTGACTGGAAGCGGCAATCTCTTCAATGGATCGGGTCATCTGTCCCATGTTCTGGTTGACCGTTTCTACAATCCCGTTCACATCGTGCATCATTCCGCTGGCCTGAGAGGCATTTTCCGCATTCTGTTTGATCATGGCGGAGACCTCTTCCAGGGAAGCAGAGGTTTGTTGAATGGCGGCCGCCTGTTGCGAGGACCCCTCGGCCAGTTCCTGGCTCGATGTGCTGACCTGGACAGAGGCGGAAGCCACCTCTTCCGTGCCTCTGGTAATACCGCCGATGATGTTGTTGATTTTCCCCACTATTTTGCGGGTGGAAAAGATTGCATATACGCCTCCGAGTAAAAGGGAGACCAGGATCATGGCCAAAATGACGTAGTCCGAGATTCGAATCTGCTCCTGAAGCCTTTGTTCGCTGATCTGTCCCAGTTCTGCGCACACGGTTAAGAGTTGGGATTTGATGTCATCCATAGACTGGCTCAGGGCATCCTGGGCCTTGATGGAGTCATGATACTGCTGCAGCGTACCTGCCAGGGCCTGATATTGGGCCTTGATCTTATCCGCGATCTGGCCCAATTCTTCACTGCCGCCGATTTTCTCGGACCAATCGGCCAGGCTTTGCATCAAGGCCTCCTGGGCCCCCTTCACATTGGCCCAGTTATCGCCGGAGGCCCGATTGAAATAGATCCCGATCTCACCCTTTGCCAGTTTGGCGTTCAACAACATCTCGTCATTCCACAACTGAGCCTCCTGGATGAGGGCCAGCAGGGTCTCATTTTGGTCCCGGATCTTTTGGGCCAGCTTTTCCTGCCCCTGTTCAGCGCTCAGGTAGGCCTGAAATTTCTCTCGATACTGGGAAACAGCCATATCGGCCGATTCCAGTTTTGCCTTTCCGGCCTTGCCCAACGCAGCATTTGCCTGGACCTGCGCGATGACGCCATGGGCCTTGTCCAGGAAAGAAAGCGCCCTTTCCCGGGCTTCCTTCTGGAGCTCCCCCTGTCCACGGTACCGGGCCAGCATATACTGATCCGACGATTCTTTAAAAGAGGCCGCAGCCGCCTGAATCTCATTGATTTTTCTGTAGATGTCCATAACCCCGGATACTTGTTTGAGCCCGTAGTAACCCCCAGCCCCCACGATCAACATCAATATCAGCATTAACACGATCCCTGAACCGATACGTTTCCCCAGCGTCACGTTTCTGAACATAACAAAACCCCCCTTATTCGTTCCCTGCCTTGAAATACCCCGGATATCACTCAAAACACAAAATAATGTCACAAATTCGTCAATATTCTGACACCCCCGATCGGTTGAGAACCCAATCCACAGGGGGTTATCCTACCCTTCACGGATGCTTTTTATTCCATGGTCCTATTCCCCTCAAGATTCGGCACTCGCACCCACTCTCAATCCGCCTTGATGAGAAGCAAAAAGTACGCCAGAAGCCAACTATCCATGGAGGGCGGGAAATTTCATCAACAGGACGCCGGACCGGGTCTGGCATGGGAGAATTTTCAAAATTGCTTTGACCTTTACCCCGGTGACGTGTAGCCTCCGTTCACACAACTAAGGAGTGTTTGCAATCCCCTGGATGGGCCTGTGCAGGTCTCCAACCCCATATGATTATTGAGCTATTTGAAAAAAGGACCGTAACATCTCAATAATCAGGGGCAAACCTCCTGAATTCTGGACTTCGCCGGAATGACGGGTGGTTGGGTTGGTCGTCATTCCGGCGAA
>JAIPDZ010000113.1 GCA_021737425.1 Deltaproteobacteria bacterium | reverse complement strand
GTTTCAGTTCCCGGGGATGCTTCAGATAAAAAAGCGCCCCCGGATGGGCCAGAATCTCCACTTTTAACCGATCCTGGAGCCAGCGATTGTTCCCGGTATGATCCTCGTGGTGGTGGGTGTTGATGAGGGTGGTGATCCGCCGGTTTTCCATCTCAGCGGAAAATTCCCGGCCCACATGACTGGTCCCGCTGTCGATGAGGGTTTCCTCCAACAAAAATGCGTGCACCGGATAGAGCATGGTCTTCCCCACATGGCGACCCATCCTGAAAACCGTTACCGGCCCATGCTGCTTCACCTGGAGCATAGGTTCTTATACCTGTCTCTCGTCGGCCTTCTCCGCAATTCTGTATACACCGTCCACCAAATCGACCAATCAAAAGGCACTGCGCGGCAATTCTATCATTCACTACTATCAAATCGCCTCTTCCTGATCTTCTTTAATTTCTTGTAAACAGTATTCCTAGATATGCCGAGTTGGCGGGATACGGCGGATATGTTGCCCTTTTGGTCTTCATAGGCGGAGATGACAATCGCTAACTCATGGTCTGCCAGATTCTTGCTCTGCGTCTCCATTCGAGCATCACCATTTTCAGACGAAATAATTCTTTCCAGGTCCTCACGAGTTACCTTTCCACTTTCACATGTGATCAAAAGCCGAGTCAGCACCCCTTTTAATTCCCTTATGTTCCCGGGCCAGGCATGTGATTGTAAAAGACGCAAGGCATCCGGTTCCAGCTTCAGGGGATGCGGCAGAGTATTGAGTATGGCTGTGATTATTTCATGAAGGTCCTGTCGTTTACAAAGAGGTGGCAGACAAATTTCCATGGTGTTGATACGGTATAAAAGGTCCGGCCGAAATCCCGGCTTGCCTTCCCGAGCTTTCAGATCGGTGTTGGTGGCGGAGATCAATTGGATGTCCAGTGCAACCTCAGTGGAATTGCCGACCGGTCGTATTTCCATTCTATCCAGGAAACGGAGTAGTTTGGCCTGGGCCTCTGCCGACATGGCGCCGATTTCGTCCAGAAAAAGGGTCCCCCCATTGGCCTGTCCCACCAGACCCTTTGAGCCCCCTTTTGCGGCCCCGGTAAACGCACCGTCCTCATGTCCGAAAAGTTCTGATTCCACCAGTGTTTCAGGGAGGGCTGCGCAATTGACGGCAATAAAACCTCCTTTGCGATTGCTCACGGCGTGGGCATAGCGTGCCATCAATTCTTTCCCGGTCCCGGTTTTACCTCTAATAAGGATAGGCACATTCAACTCGACTGCACGCTTTACCATGTGCATCGCTGATTTAACACCAGGATCTTCGCAGACCATGGTGACATTTTGCATCTGCCATCGTAAATCACTTATGAATGTCCGCTTGGATGTCAGCTTTCGGGCATGATGATTGAAGGGCCTGACAGCAAAGGAACTCCCATCCGTATCCGTGAGATAAGATGATCCTGCATTAGGCAATCGGTCCAGGAATTTCCTGAAGGGCACACGGAATATTTGGTCGAAATGGACGTTCTTTCTCGATGATAAATCCTGAAGATAAAGCTGGGAACGGCCGTTTGAGTCCTTTAGAAAACCCTCTTCGTCAAAGGCCAAAAGTGCGGATTGAAGCGTCCCCAGGAACTCAGGCCGATTATGGAACTCAAATATGAGAAGTCCTTTGTTTCGATCCCTGAAAAGTCCGTTTTCAATGGTGATGCAGGACATCCGAACCAGGGCTAAGGTATGGAGTTGCCGCGAGCGGCAATCGGAGGTTGCATCTATTATGCCTGCCAGTTTGCCGTTCCCACCGAAGATCGGAGCAGCCGCACATGTGAGATTGGCATAAGCCTTAAAATAGTGCTCTTCCCCATGGACTACAGCCGGCTGCCGTATCTTCGCAACCAAACCGAGGGCGTTCGTACCGTTCATCCCTTCTTTCCAGATAAATCCTGGGAGGGTCCAGCGGGAATTGTGTACATGGGTGGACCCATCTAAAATGCGATCGAGAATAACACCTTCACTGTCCGCAAAAAGAATGACGAAGTTCGAACCTGCAATCTGGCGGTGGAGGTTTTCCATCTCCAATTTTGCCAGACGACGCAGCTTATCGTTCTCCTCTCTGCGTTTACTCAATTCTGAGGTGTCTATTTGAATCTGTTTTGGAGAACCCAGAGGATCGAGACCGATGCCAAAACAACGCTTCCAGGATAAGGAAATTTCAGGTCTGTAATGACCCACCGGAACGGTTCCCTCCCGTGCCAAAACGGTGCGAATATCTGGTGTCATCAGCCGTTTCTCCAAGTGCCTTAGACCCGAGCACTCAATTTATATCATACTAATTTGATCTCAGTTCGACAAGTACTTCTATGAACTTTATTAACATTTGTACTTTTAAGTTGTCAACTCGCTACCACTGAATTGGACCATTTGATCATTAGTCGGAAGTGAACATGTTCATTTAGTTAACAATATGCACAAATAATTGTTTAGTTATTCAACATGGGTATGGGTGGATCTTCATCCCTCGATTTTAAAATGTTGAGTTAATTGAGTTTGTTGAACAGGTCGTTGGGTTTCATGGATTCTCGGCACATAACTTGCTAGACGATTATGGCCAATATTAGCAACTAAGGTGCCCTCTAACCCGACTTGACAGGTAAAATGACACGGATGTATCGATTCACACCGTCTTTTTCAAAGTAAGCACATGAAGGCTGCTCAATTATATCGGTTCGACGAGTCGTTGGCAGATTCAGAACTATTGGTTCTGGAAGATGTTTCCGAACCAGTTGTCGAAAATCCTACCGATGTTATTGTCAGGATAGGCGGGGCGGGTGTGTGCAGGACGGATCTTGAGCTCATCAAAGGATCCTGGTGCAATCAAATGCACATGCAGCTGCCCATGATTCTGGGGCATGAAAATGCGGGATGGGTGGAGGAAGTGGGATCTTCAGTCAAGTCCGTTCAAATCGGTGATCCGGTGATTGTTCATCCATTGGGGGGGATCGATGCGACTCGGCGTCAATCCATCCATCACTGGCAGGCCCAACAGCGCGGCCTATATCCCGGGTTTAACTGCGATGGGGGATTCGCGGAATACATGCTCACCGAAGAACGAATGCTGGTCATCCTTCCGGCCCATCTTTCTCCAATGGATATTGCACCCTTGGCCGACGCCGGGTTGACGGCCTACAGTGCTTCCCGTAAGGCTTCAGAATACCTCAATCCCGGAAATTGCGTACTCGTTTTGGGCGTGGGGGGTGTCGGCCATATCGGCATACAGGTCCTCAGGGCAATCAGTGCCACTGAAATCATTGCCATTGATAAGTCCGAGGCTGCTCTGGACTTAGCCCGGCAAGTCGGCGCACATTACACCTTTATCGCAGATGAAAAATATGCATCTAAAGTCCTGGCATTGACCAGATGGCAGGGGGTTGATGCGGTGATCGATTTTGTGGGAGACAGCGTTACCATAGAACGGGGATTATCGGTCACCAGACGGGGCGGACATTATTTCCTGGTGGGGTATGGGGGAAAGCTGTCCATATCTACCCTGGAATTGGTGATATCCCAAAAATCAATAATGGGGGTTCTGGGCGGTACCTTGAAAGAATTAAGGGAACTGATCACCATGGTGGACCGTGGCCTGGTGACATTAACCACCAGGGAATATTCCCTGAGTGAAGTGAACTGGGCGCTTAAAAACCTCATCGAGGGTAGGAATAGCGGCCGATCGGTCCTAATTCCTTAATATTAATAACTTTTTATACACAGGAGGGCATTATGAAGCGGTATTTTAGTCTTTCGGTCTTGATCATTTTTGTGGTCATCGGCAGTATCAACGTCCATGCAAAGGATTACACAAAATACGGCATTGAGAAGGATATACCGGGAGAATGCTCCTATGCGGCCATTGACGCCAAAGATTATTCCGGTCGAACGCTCAACATCATTACCCACGCGGTTCCTGTCATGGGGGAACCGACAGCGCTTCATGCCAAACAGTTTGAGGAATTGACGGGTGCCAAGGTCAATGTGGTGCATGTGCCTTTCGGTGATTTATTTCAGCGAATCATGATACCCTTTCAGACAGGGCAGAATGCATACGATGTACTTTTCTATGGATCGCTCTGGATTGGGGATTTTAACCAGTACCTCGCACCGGTCCCTGAGAAATACCGCAATACCAAAAGCATGCAGGAGGTTACCAAGAATTACAGGGACGTGGCCACTTGGGGCGACGTGATGGTCCAGTTTCCGGTGGACGGAGACCGGCACTATCTGAAATATCGCACCGATGTTTTCGACAATCCGAAAATGCAGGAAAAATATAAGAAGGATACCGGAAAGGAACTTCGCGTCCCCACCACCTGGGAAGAATACAACGAGGTTGCCCTCTATTTCACCGGCTGGGACTGGGACGGGGATGGCGAACCCAATTACGGCACCGCCGAAGTGGCCAAGCGCGACGATCTGATGTTCTCGGCGTTCATCAGCCGCGCGGCGCCATACGCCAAAAACCCCCATGTCAAGGGGGGCTTCTTCTTTGACCTCGAAACCATGGAACCGTTGATCAATACCCCGGGATGGGTCCGGGGACTGGAACTTTTTGTGGAAGCCCAGAAGGCCTTCCCCCCGGGAGGCAACAACTTCGGTTTGGGGGACGAAATCTTCTCATTCGGTGGGGGCCAGACGCTCATGAGTTACAGCTGGGACGACGCCTTCATTCAAGCCATGCAGAAAGACAGCCCGATCCGCAATAAAGTGGCGGCGGCCCCGCTCCCCGGCGCCGCCAAAGTGTGGAATCGGAAGGCCGGCAAGTGGGAAGAATTTGATCCGCCGAACCGGGCTCCCTATATCACGTGGGGATGGACTTCGGCCGTATCCAAGATGTCCAAAAACAAAGATATGGCGTTTGATTACCTCTGCTTTTTCAGTAATCAGGCCAACACGCTGCACGACCTGCAAATCGGGCGTTTCGGGGTGAATCCCTACAGAAGAACCCATTTCGATCCTAATTTCTGGATTGAAAAGCTGGGGTGGGATAAGAATACCGCCACCACGTATGTGGAGACACTCTCCGGTATGGATGATAGTAAGAATCGCGTATTTGACCTCAGGGTGCCGGGCGTCGGCCAGTTTATGTCCTCTCTGGCCGCCGGGGTATCCAAGGCACTTGCCGGTCAGGAGACGCCTCAAAAGGCACTCGACGGCGTTGCAGAGGAATGGCGGCAGACTGTCGATCGTATCGGAAAAGACAGGGTCCGTGCGGCATATGCAAACGTCGTGGCCCTCGAAGACAACAAAAAATAAAAACAAACACGAAATAGGGCAGGCCGTGGCCGGAGGTCACGGCCTGCCCTATCCATCTGCTTCGCCCAGAGACCGCCATGCTCAAGCTGAATCATAAGCATTTCTTCTTGCTTCCCGGACTCATCGTCCTGGTGGCCATCATCATCTTTCCTCTTCTGTTCACCCTTCGAGTCAGTTTTTCCAGTTGGGACGTCGTAAAACCCGGACTCGACTGGATAGGAGGGAAGAACTACGTCAGGCTGTTTGAAGATATGCGCTTTTGGGAAGCACTGTCGAGACTGAGTCTCATGGCCGTCGGCTCTGTTCTAATACAGTACATCATCGGATTCGGGCTGGCACTTCTCGTCTGGCGTGACATTATACTCAAGAGATTCGTCCGTGTCCTTTTCCTTGTACCGATGATGACCACACCGGTCATCATGTCGGTCATCTGGCGCACCATTCTACATGAGTCTTTGGGACCGGCCAACGATATCGTTCAAGTGCTTGGTTTCGAGCCGTTGAACTGGCTTTCCACGGGCGGCATGGCAGTCCTGAGCGTCATTCTTGTGGAGGTCTGGCAGTGGACCCCCTTCATGTTCCTCCTTCTTCTGGCCGGCCTCTTATCTTTGCCGGATGAACCCTACATGGCCGCGGCCATAGACGGGGCCGGCGCCTTTCGCACTTTTTTCAGCGTCACCTTTCCCTTGATGGCGCCCATTTCCGTTGGCGCCCTCTTGATCAGATTGATTGAAGCCTCCAAACTGATGGAGACCGTCTACGTATTAACCTCGGGAGGACCCGGAACGGCCACGGAAACCAGCAGCTATTACATTTACATCAGAGGATTGAGGGACTATCAGATCGGATACGCCGCGTCCCTGTCGCTGACATATCTGGTCATCATGATCATCAGTCTCACCATTATCGCTAAGGTGCTGACGTATAAAATGGCACGGGATTGATCTATGAAAACAATCTATCTGGCACTGAAATACTTGGCCATTCTGTTGTGGACGTCTTTTGTGGCCCTCCCGTTTCTCTGGGCGCTGACGACTTCCTTCAAAACGGCAAACGGCGTCACCGGTGGTGCCACCTACATCCCCTGGCTTCAATATAAGCCTTCCTTAGAAGGATGGAAGGTTCTGGTACGAACTGGTGGCCAAGGTATTGACATCGTCGGACCCTATATATCGAGCGCCATCGTCACCCTGAGCGCCAGCTTTTTGAGTCTGGCTCTCGGAACGCTGGCCGCCTACGGACTTTCTCGTTTCAGCTACCGTTTGGGGTTCCTTAAGAACAGCGACATCACTTTTTTCTTTATATCACAGAGAATTATGCCCCCCATCGTGCTCGCAATCCCTTTTTTCCTCATGCTGCAATTTCTGGGCCTCCTGGATACGATTCCGGGACTGATCCTGGTCTATATCGCCCTCCTGCTTCCTATCGCAACTTGGGTGATGGTGGACTTTTTCAATAATATTCCGAGACAGGTAGATGAAATGGCCATGATCGATGGGTGCAACCCAATCGGAGCGTTTGTACGGGTGATCCTTCCCAATTCCCTGCCTGGAATCGCTGTAGCAGGTCTTTTCTGCATCATTTTCGGCTGGAACGACTTCTTCTTTGCCTTTACGCTCACTTTCACCAAGACCCAGTTGCTGCCGGTTGCCGTCGTAGCGCTTAACTCATCAGTGACACCATGGTGGAGCCTTTCTGCTTCAGCGTTGGTATCCGTTGCACCGTTGGTCATCATTGCCTTTTTCGTTGAACGCTTCCTTTCCAGCGGAAAAATGGCGGGCGCCATCAGATAAGGAGGGTGAATTGGCTTTAGTCCTTCAAAATATCGACTTGAGGGAGGACGGTATCGCTCATCTTGATAATGTCAGCCTTGAGTTTAAACGCGGGCGGCTCTATACGATTCTGGGCCGCACGCTGGCCGGAAAAACCACGCTGTTAAGGACAATTGCGGGGCTTCAGCATCCCCAGAGAGGTTCTATGGAGCTCCACGGACAGGACTATTTGGATATTCCCGTCTGGAAGCGCAGCACTGCCATGGTTTATCAGCAGTTCATCAACTATCCGCATCTGTCGGCCCTCGCCAATGTCATGTTTCCTTTGAAAAGAGCGGGCATGTCACGTGATAAAGCCCGTCGGCGGGCGCGAGCGGTATTGGCCGGGGTGGGGCTCTCCGGTTTTGAAAATCGTCGTCCCGGTGCCCTTTCTGGGGGGCAGCAACAGCGTGTCGCACTCGCCCGTGCTCTCGTAAAGCGGGCGGACATTCTTCTTTTGGACGAACCCCTTGTTAACTTGGATTACAAGCTGCGCGAACAGCTTCGGGAGGATTTCCAAAATATTTTCAAAGGGCAGGACGATGCCATTGTGATTTACACCACCACCGAACCTGCGGAGGCGATACAACTCGGTCATGAGATAATCGTCATGGACGAAGGCCGGGTTATCCAGCAGGGGAACTCTCTGGATGTCTTCAATGCGCCCACAACCATCCGGTGCGCCGAAGTCATTAACGATCCACCCATGAACATATTTTCCGGTACCATCGATAAAGGCCACATCAACCTTCAGGGTGACGTGCGGTTACCACTCCCCTCCCATTTGGACCAGTTGTCTGAAGGTCCTTACCGTTTCGGTTTACGGGCAGCAGATTTGAGTATAAACGGAGAGATCGAAAGTGAAGTCGAATTGAGTGAAATCAGCGGATCTCAGACGATTCTGCATCTACGTGGGGGCATAGGTTCGTTTATTCTTTATGAGGAAGGCGTTTATCAATATGCCATCGGCAGCACCGTCAACGTGTCTCTTAATCCCGACCGAATTTATGGCTTTTCAGTCCAAGGCGACCTCGTCGCAGCACCTGCTCCAATGAGCAAGCAGTGGAGATAGTCCATGGCCACAATCGAGCTTTCACGGATTGCGCATACATATGAACCGGATTCTGACGAACCGGTCTATGCGTTGAAAGAACTGAACCTGGTATGGAATGACGGCGGCACCTACGCCCTATTGGGACCCTCCGGCTGCGGCAAGACCACCATGCTAAACATCATTTCCGGATTGATTCGGCCCAGCCGGGGCAACGTATTATTCGATGGCGTTGACTTCACAGATCTTCCCACATCCAAACGGAACATCGCCCAGGTGTTTCAATTTCCGGTCATCTACACGCTAATGACCGTTGAAGAGAATCTCGAGTTCCCTTTGGTCTGCCGCAGGATGCCCAAAAAGGAACGGTCTCGACGGGTACGTGAAGTCGCGGAACTTTTGAACCTTCGGGACAAACTCAAGCGACCGGCCCGGAAATTGGCTCCCGATGATAAACAGATGATCTCTCTGGGCCGGGGGTTGGTTCGCAACGATGTATCGGCCCTGTTGATGGACGAACCCCTGACGGTGATTGACCCTCAACTGAAATTTGAAATTCGACGGAAATTGAAACAAATCAATGAACATTACGGCCTTACCATGGTTTATGTCACCCATGATCAGAATGAAGCCATGACTTTCGCGGACACCATCGTGGTGATGAACGATGGAGAAGTGATTCAGGCGGGCACGCCGCAAGAGCTGTATAACCGTCCGGAAACCACTTATGTGGGGTACTTCATCGGTTCACCGGCCATGAATCTCATTGATAGCCGCTACGTTGACGGGCGCTTGGAGACGGCCGGGGGGTCACTCCCTGTTCCGGAGGGCGTGTCCATTCCGCCGGATGTTCAAACTCTTCAGGTCGGTATCCGCCCCAAATATGTGAGGTTCACCGATGCCACCACTCCAGAGACTCTGAGCGGACAAGTCAACATGGTACAGGAGTTGGGCAACTCAAGGGTGGTCACCGTGGAGATCAATGGCGAGAAGATTCGGATGAAGCTCAGTCCCGACACAACCATTCCAGAGCGAGAAGTTCGACTCTCCCTGCCTGAAGAACACATCTGCCTGTATGCGGATGGCGTACTCCTTTGCCGGGATGAGGATAACGTCTGCTTGTCCGTACCCCACCAGCCGGGATCCGAGGCGGAGCCCATGGGCTGACATTTTAGGTAAACGCTTAATATAACAAACGATATGGAGGTTGACATGTCCAAGCCAAAAGTCGCCATCGTTCAGACGGAAGCGCTGAAAGGCAACCCGGAGTTTCTGAACGGCAAATTCGTCCGTTACGACGAGGATATTGACAGGCTCAGGGAAAAAATCGCAGAAGCCGTTTCCCTCGCCGTGGGAAGCATCGACAATATCATCAAAGAAGGAGAAACCGTCCTGATAAAACCCAACCTCGCATTTCAGGCGCCCCCCGAGAGTTTTTCCGTGGTGGACCCGCGCGTCATTGAGGCGGTGATAAGCTACCTCAAACAGCATTCCAAGGCAAAAGAGGTGTGGATCGGAGACAACCCTTCCCTCGGGCAACACGTGGGAAGGGCCCGACCCGCCTTTGAAATGTCCGGCATGAGGGCCGCAGCCGAGCGGGGCGGGGCAGACCGGGTGATCTATTTTGACGAAGAAGAGCTGGTGGATGTAGAGATCCAAGGCGCCAGGCTCTATAAGAAGGCCAAAATCTACAAACCCCTGCTGGATGCCGACCGGGTCATCAATTTGCCTAAAATGAAGACCCATTTGGCAGGGATTGTTACCCTCGGCGTAAAGAACTGGCAGGGCATCATTCCCAATGTGCATCCCAGCGGAGAACAGCAGGATCTTCACCGCCTGGATCTGGGGCAGAAATGTGCTGATTTGCTCCGCGTACGCGAGGCCGATCTCACGCTGGTGGACGGTGTCATCGCAATGGAAGGTCAGGGTCCCCATGCAGGTACGCCCGTTGAAATGAACCTATTGGTTGCCGGTGCCCAGACCGTGGCAGTGGATGCGGTCACCTCATACGTCATGGGCTTTGAGACCGTAGAAATCCCGGCGGTTCGCATTGCCGCCACCGAGGGGTTGGGGATTCGGGACATCCCCGACATTGAGGTGGTGGGGGTCCCCGTATCCGACGTCAGGACCTTTTTCAAACGGCCCATGAATGATCCCATCGGCCTGATTCCCGGGATCAACGCCATTATTCAGCAAACGTGCCCAGGGTGCTTTGTTAACATACGCGGTGCACTGGATAACTTCAGAAACAACATCGATATTAAGGACTTTTTTGAGAAGACAGGAGAGGTCTTTATCGTGGCCGGAGGGGTTCCGGAATTCGAACCGGAAGACGTAAAGGGTAAATACCTCTTCGTGACCGGAGATTGCTGGAAGCTGTTCCCCAGCAAGCCAAAAGTGGAAGAAGCCATGAAACTGGCCAAAAAAGTCATAGAATATCCTGGGTGTGCACCGGTCTACATATTTGCCCAGCTAAACGGCGATTTGCAGGCATTGTATCAGGAATGCGGGGGAGTGTTATGCCCAACCACATAGTGGGTAAAAGCCTGTTGCCGGGGCTGAGGGATAATATTGTCCATTGCTCTTCAGGACAGAGCGTATGATCCAGTGAGGGATTGGTTTCCTTAAGATGTCACAACGCTTCGCAGGTCAGATGGTGTAGAAACCCGATGATGGAACGGAATCGGAAAGGGTACTGGCTGGATCTGAACCTGATGCCATATGCTCCGGCATTTGAAATTCAAGAACGCATACTCCACGCTCGCATGGCCGGACGAATTGCGCCAACCATCATCCTTCAGGAAAATTCGCCCGTTTTCACTATTGGTCGATCGGGCAGCCGGGATAATATACTATCGTCCCCGGAACATCTTCGATCCCTGGGTATCGACGTACTGGAGGTCAACCGGGGCGGTGACGTCACCTACCATGGCCCCGGTCAATTAATTGTCTCCCCTCTGCTGTATCTCGGGGACATCGGGTTGAATGCAAATCAGTACATGCACCGGCTGGAGGATGTGCTCATGGCACTTTTGGAGCGCTATGACATCGACACGAGCAAAAAGGACGCCTATCCTGGGGTCTGGTTGGGAGAAGCGAAAATAGCTGCGGTGGGAATCGCCGTAAGACACGGGTTTACCTTTCACGGATTTTCACTGAACGTGGCTCCGGACCTGGAGGCCTTCAAACTGATTAACCCCTGTGGCGTCAGCCGTATGAATGTCACATCCATAGCGCAGGTGTTGGGCCGTTCCCCCGGAATGGCGGACATCAAATCAACATTGAAAAGCGTATTGGAAAAGACGTTTTCGCTCCGGACAGACCTCATCTCGTGGCAGGCACTCAGGCTCGAGATGGATCAATTGAGCCCAGATGACAGGGGCTGAAAATGATCAGCAATCGCATTCCTCGCTGCTTGTTGGAGCGAAGTGGAAATCCCGCCTTGCGGGGCGGCAGGGCCGCCGGAGGCGGTTAAAGGTTAGCGAGCAAAATTAAAAATTGACAAAAAGTCCTTAGCCCTGAAGTGGGGCTATTGACCTTATGCAAAGATAAGGGGAAATACAGATGGATTACGATATCGTCATACCACCGACAGCGGACGGCGCGTTGGAAGTCACGGTCGTCTCATGGATCAAAAATACGGGTGATCACGTTTCAAAAGGCCAAGACCTGGCCGAAGCCACCACGGAAAAGATCACCCTTTATGTGACCGCACCGGCGGATGGGACGCTGAAAGAAATCATCGTTTCGGCCGGAACCAAGACCAAGATAGGGACCGTAATCGGAATTTTGGCGGGAGAATGACTCGCCATATGCACAATGGCGCTTCTCCAATCCGAGGGAATATGGCTCGGCTTTGACAAACGCTTCGGGACGGATGGATGAGAAGTTCATCACGCCTTCCCGGTTCCGGTTCAACACTGACAAACAGCTGTGTATCATCGTCAGAGGAGGTACTCATGAGACTCTCCGGAAAGGTTGCCGTGGTGACCGGCAGCAGCCGTGGCATAGGCAGAGAAATTGCACTGGCCATGGCCCGCGAAGGGGCCGACATGGTCATCAACTACAGTCGCAGTAAAACCGATGCGGAGGAATCCGCCACACAGGTGAAGGCGCTCGGCAAAAGGGCCTTGGTGGTCAAGGCCGATGTCACTGATCGCCCACAGGTCGAGGATATGATGAAACGGGTCGTGGAAGAATTTGGCCACATGGATGTCTTGGTCAACAACGCGGGGGGGTTCCCCATCAAACCCTTTCAATCCGTGACCGATTCGGAATGGGAGCATGTGATCAAGCTGGATCTTACGAGCGTTTTTCTTTGTAGCCAAGTGGCCTTCTCACACATGCGCTCGCAACGAAGCGGATCCATCATCAACATTTCATCGGTCTCCGGCCTTGTTGGGGCCGTAGGCATGGTGCCGTATTCAGCCGCAAAGGGTGGCGTCATGGGATTAACCAAAGCGCTGGCAAGGGAGGTCGCCTCATCAGGACTTACGGTAAATGCCATTGCGCCGGGGATCATCGAAACAGACACCACTTTGGATGTGTTTCCGGAGGCTGCATTAAAGGCTTATGTCACTTATCAAGTGCCCCTCGGCCGCCTGGGTCGTGCCGAAGATGTTGTGGGACTGACTGTTTTCTTGGCCTCGAATGAGGCCAGATATATCACGGGACAGGTCTATGCGGTGGATGGGGGATTCACCATGCAATAGGGGTTTACTCAGGGATGATCCCCATGTTGCTTCACCTGGAGCATAGGTTTTTGCCTATCTTTCGCTACCTTTGGCTTACGCCGGCGTCCTGGGCAGCAAGCTGGGCAACTGCCGCCCAATCGCGTTTTTCACCGCCCTGGGCCAACAAAGAGAGGAGGCGGTCGTGAACCAGGCTGGCCAGCGGCATGGGCACGCGCAGGTCTTCTGCAGCAGCGAGGGCCAGGCGAATATCCT
>JAIPDZ010000112.1 GCA_021737425.1 Deltaproteobacteria bacterium | reverse complement strand
GCGTCAAACTGCGGAGTTCCTTGTGCGGCGTACTATCGTACGCCTCCTCGTAACTCCTTGTTTTCCTTGACCTTGCGAAAAATTGCGCATTTCTGGATTGAAAACCCGATAGTGTCCAAAATTATTCACGGATGGACACTAATTTGCTGTGGATCGGATGGTCCCATGGGACTCCCCCAATATACGGCATCTTGTCGGATTTTCAACCCATAATCATCGATTGGACGGTTTCGAGCCCCCCCTTCAACTCATAAAACATGCTTTCAGTCCACCGGGGGGGCCGGATGTTTTCCCCTTGACAAAGGCCGGCGAAATGGTTACAAAAATGCAGGTAAGAAACCTCGTGCAGGTAAGAAGCCTGTCAGGAAAATCAGGACCAGCCAAATAAAGTAGAAACACTAACACCACGAAGGTGAATTCCTTAAGTCAAGGGATAGGCTTTCGTGGTTTTTTTTTGAGTAAAGGGGGAATATGTGGTGAATGCAGACGAAATCATGAAACAGGAAGACTTCAGGCGATGTGCCGATTTCCATGGGCATATCTGCCCGGGGCTGGCCATCGGGTACCGGGCCGGAAAGGCGGCCCTGGAAAGGCTGGCGGAACAACGGGCCCCGGATGAAGAGATGGTGACCACTGTGGAGACCAATGCCTGCGGTACGGACGCCCTCCAGGTGCTGACCGGATGCACCTTTGGTAAAGGGAACCTGATTTACAAGGATCGGGGCAAACACGCATATACCATCGCCAGCCGCAAAACCGGAGAAGGGGTCCGCATCGCACTCAAGGACGGCGTCATGCGTCTCAGTGATCGACACCTGGAACTCATTCACAAAATCAGGGGAGATCAGGCCACCGAAGCGGAGAAACATGAATTTCAGGCCCTTCATGCGGATAAGGGCCGGGAGCTTCTGGAAAGGCCCCTGGAGGAACTCTTTTCCATCCGGAAAACCAGGGTCCCTGTGCCGGAAAAGGCCGTGATTGAACCTTCCAAGCCCTGTGCCTGCTGTCAAGAACCCACCATGGTCTCCAAGCTGGAGAAGGTCCAGGGTGAATTGTTGTGCAGGGACTGTGCAGGGTTATGATTGCCGCAGAGCACACCCCGATCCGGTCTCCGGGCGCCCTGGTGGATGCCTACAAGGGCATGCTCCGCAAACGGGCCCTCTGGTTTTTCCTGCTTCTGGTCCTCCTTTGTGTGCTGGCGGTCTACGCCATTTCCGCGGGTACCTATGATCTTTCCCTGGGGGAGGTATTGAGGGCCTTGTGGGGCCAGGGGGAAGGGGCTGCGGACATTGTGATCTGGAACATCCGGATGCCCAGAATCGTGGCCGCCGTGGTGGCGGGCTGGGGGCTGGCCATCTCAGGGGTTGCGGTCCAGTGTCTGCTCAGAAACCCCTTGGGTTCTCCTTTTACCCTGGGGATCAGTCATGGCGCGGCCTT
This sequence comes from Deltaproteobacteria bacterium, assembly GCA_021737425.1. Lineage (GTDB taxonomy): Bacteria > Desulfobacterota > DSM-4660 > Desulfatiglandales > Desulfatiglandaceae > JAIPDZ01. The sequence continues at coordinate 11,868 of JAIPDZ010000112.1, read as the reverse complement.
CGGGGCGGCCCTGGCCATCGTGGTATTCGGCGCCGGCGCCACCCAGAGCAGTGTGCTCAGAACCACGGCCTCGGTCCTGGTTTTCCTTGAAAATGCATTTTCTGTCACCTTTTTTGCGTTTTTGGGGGCTATGGCCGCCACCATGGTCATCCTGGCCCTTTCCAAGATGAAACGTCTCTCGCCCGGTTCCATTATTCTGGCCGGCGTGGCCCTTTCTTCCCTCTTTGTTTCAGGGACCATCCTGATCCAGTACTTTGCCACAGAGGTGGAGATCGCCACCATTGTATTTTGGACCTTTGGGGATGTTTCCCGTTCAAGCTGGCAGGAGATCGGTCTGATGACCGCGGCCTCGGCAGCGGTTACACTCTATTTTGTGCTCAATCGCTGGAATCTCAACGCCCTGTCATCCGGAGAGGACGTGGCTCGAGGGATCGGGGTGGAAGTGGATCGGATCCGGTTTTGGGGCATGTTTATGGCCGCCCTGGTAGCGGCCCTGGTAACCGCCTTCCACGGGGTCATCGCCTTTCTGGGGCTGTTGGCCCCTCATATTGCCCGGCGCATGGTAGGTGCGGATCATCGGCTGTTAATCCCCTATTCCTGCATGGTGGGCGGCCTTTTGCTGCTTCTGGCCGACACCGTGGGCCGCATTGTGATCGGCTCAGGCACCCTTCCCGTAGGGGTCCTGACCTCATTTATGGGGGCCCCGCTGTTCTTGTATCTTCTCATAAGGGGGAAAGGGAGATGATGCTATCCATTTCAGGGGTCAGGTTCAGCTATAACGGCCATCCCGTGCTCAGGGACATCCAACTTGAGTTGGATAAAGGCCAGATCCTGGCGGTGCTGGGGGTGAACGGCGCAGGCAAGTCCACCTTTCTGCAGTGCCTCAACCGGATCCTCCGGGTTAAAAAGGGTCAGATCCGGCTTTACAGTGATGACGTCCTTCGCATGAAACCCGAGGAAATCGCCGCACACATGGGGTATGTGCCCCAAAGATACGGTGAGGAGGAGCTGTCGGTCTTTGATGCGGTCCTTCTGGGACGAAAACCGTATATGAAATGGAGGGCTGAACAAAGGGACCTGGAGACGGTGGAAACCACCCTTGGGCAGATGGGCCTGACCCACATGGCCATGCGGCCGGTGAACACCCTCAGCGGCGGTGAAATGCAGAAGGTCATCCTGGCCAGGGCCCTGGCTCAGGAGCCGGATCTGTTGCTCCTGGATGAGCCCACCAGCAATCTGGATCTCAAAAACCAGCTGGAGGTCATGGACCTGGTCCGGAAAGCGGTCCAGGACCGGGAACTGTCCGCTGTCATCTGTTTGCATGATATCAACCTGGCATTTCGCTATGCGGATCGTTTTTTGATGCTCAAAGACGGCAGGGTCTACACGCAGGGGACCCGGGATGCGGTTACCCCCGAGGCGATCCACCAGGTCTACGGGGTTCAGGTCATACTGGGCGAGGTGCAGGGCTATCCCATCGTGGTGGCCCATAACTGAGCCCTAAGGCGTTCGAACCGCGAACACACAGGTGTTGTTTACCGGCGGTTGGGGCCGGACCCTGCCGCACTCCCTGAATTGCGGGGGGAGATCGAGCACAGCTGCTGCGTCAAAAAGCCGGCGCAGACCCTTTTCATACACCCGGTACGAAATCATTCGGCCCGGTTCCAGAATTTCCGCCAGATGGGAGAAGATTTCGCTCTTGGGCCGGGCATCGGCCCCCACCATAATGAGATTGCATGGAGGGGCTGTGGAAAGCGCGAAATGGTTGCCGCAGATCACCCGTATCCGATGCTCCAACCCCAGTTTTCGGATCACCGCTGTTGAAAGGCGGGCACGCGACCTGTCTTGTTCAATTCCCACTCCTTCTATACCGTAGTGTTTCCAAAGGCAGATAAGGGTCAGGGGAAGGGGGCCGCTGCCCAGGAAGATTACCCGGTCTTGGGCATGGAGTCCTGCCCCTTGGTATTCCATGCGTGCCAGGGTTAGGTAGTTGACATAATAGACGAACCGTTGGAGATGGTCCCAAGGATCAGAAACCGAAATAAGCGATTTTGCACACCCAATCTCCAATCTGAGCCCGTTTCGACGCTTGAACCGAGAAAGGCGGGGAAGCGCTGATTGGAGTTGGGCATCGGTCATCAGGGCTCGGACCTGGTCTTCCCTGACAGGGGTCGCGGCCAGATCGTTCAGCCGGGTCAAATAGGTGTCATAGGTCTCATGGGGTGCGGCCGCCATCCGGTCCTGTGCCAGGTCCTTAAGGACCGTATCCATCTCCAACAAGTGAGCCTTAACGGCCTGTACCCTGCTGTCCATCACTCGTCCAACCGGGCGAGGACCGTGGTGTTGTTCACCCGGCCTGTGGGGAATACCTGCTGAATGGTACGAAAACCGGTTACATGGGCCGGATTTACCGGAGCGTACAAAACCGCACGCATACCGGTATAGGTCCGGTACATTACAGGGATATGTCCGTTTCTTTCAATCAATAGCTTTCTGAGACGGCGAAAGATCCTCTCTTTGGGTTCGGCCAGGGCCGCCACCAGAACCGCGTTTCCATCCAAGTCCTCCAGCAGCGCCTCATCCCCGTGCACGATCTCGACCTCTTTTTGAAGACCGAGGGCATGAATCACCGCCCTGGCCAATGCTGCGCTTTTGGAAGACGCTTCCAGACCCACGGAGCGGGTCTCATAAAGACGGTGCATGAGGATCAGGCTCATGGGGACGGGACCGCACCCGATAAAGATCAGCTTTCTGCGGGCCAGATCCGGCAGGAGCTTTACCTGGGCCCGGACCAGGGCCTCATACCGGGGATAAAGGGGGAACGTTTTCAGGGTTTCCCAGGAATCCTTGGCATGGATCAGCTGTTTTGCCAGATGCCTCTCATGTACGGTGAAGAATGCGGCATAATAGGCCCGGATCATCGGCAGCACGGACTTGATCTCATCTTCTTGCAGGATCAAACCGGCCAGATGCGCACCCACTTCGAGGTGGGCGAGATCGTCCAAGAGTTGATATAGCCGGTAGAGTTCATCCGGAGGGAGCTTTTGGAGCATCTCCTGCGAATATTTTTGGATGCGCCCTGCAAAGGCCAGGATGTGGGGTTTGATGATGTTTAGGCTGTTCCGGCAGTCCTTGCAGCAGCCCAGAAAATCATGTTCCTGGAGTTCGTGTTCATGAAAATAGTTGATATCATGCATGTCGCAGCGCCCTCACCGAAGCCCTGGCCCCTGTCCGGTCCGCAACCGGTCCCGTTTATGGATGGAAACACGCTACCACTAATCACCGGTGTAAACAATAAAAAAGCTGGAATTGCCGCAGGCTGAGCGGTTCCTGCCAGCCGGTACGGCGACCGCCAAAAAGGACCGTGTCCTAAAAGCGAGTGGTGGCCGATACCCTATGCGGGTCCACGGCCCCGGACTTCTCCTTGATCTTTTCATAAACCTTTGCTAAATTGAATTTATAACAACGCTTTATGGCTGATTTTCGTGCCAATGCCGGGGCATAAACGGTATGGATAAGGCAGAATGGCAGAAGCGGGGGAAAGGCCACCGGGAAAGATTGCGCCAGAGATTTCTCCAGGGAGGACTGGAGCGGTTTAGCGATGAGGAAGTCATTGAATTCCTTCTCACGCTGGGAACGCCGAGGGGCGATTTGAAGGTCCCTGCCCGGGCGGCCCTGAAGGCGCTGGGGAGTTTCTCGGGGGTCCTTTCCGCCCCCATGGAGCAGTTGACCCGGATTCCGGGTATCGGTCCCAAGAATGCCCTGTATCTCAAGCTTGTCCATCAGGTGGCAGGCAGGTACCTTAAAGACAGGGCCATGGGAAAGGCCTTCTTCGACTCGTCACAGGCGATTTTTGATTATCTGTTCCACGCCATGCGGGATTTGAAGCGGGAAATATTCAAGGCCCTCTTTCTGACCCGCAAAAACGAACTGATGGTGGATCAGGACCTGTTCCAGGGGAGCCTTACCGGGAGTGCGGTGTATCCCCGTGAGGTGGTGACCCTGGCCCTGGAATATAAGGCGGCCGGGCTGGTGTTTGTGCACAACCATCCCTCAGGGGACCCGACACCGTCACCCGAGGATCAGCGGTTGACAAGGGATTTGGTCTGGGCGGCAAGGCTTTTGTCCATCCAGGTCCTGGATCATATCATTATCGGGCATAATCGATATTACAGCTTTGCGGATCAAGGGATCATCAGGCGATTGATAAACGAGTATGAGGAACGGTTCAACAGGCCCTAACCCCTTGACAACGCCAAAGATCTATGGATGATACATGGCACCCGGCCCCCCCCAAAGGATCGGGAGGTGTCGGTATCACGAATTGGAACCGGAAGACCTGAAAAATATGGTATGATCTTTGCAGTCAAATGCGAGAGTGGCGGAACTGGTAGACGCGCTGGATTTAGGATCCAGTGGGATTTCCCGTAGGGGTTCGATTCCCCTCTCTCGCACCAGATATGGCGATGCAGTATGGTTTCGGCTTGAAACCCATGAATTTGCCCTTATATTGCTCATACGGTCTTGAAACCACAACACCCGTTGTTCACCAAAACAAGGACGCCTGCTGAAATAGCTGAAGTTTATTACCCATTACCACGAGGCCTAACATGAAGACCAGTGTAGAGGAACTGTCCCCCGTTAAAAAGAGAATTCGGATCGAAATTGACGCTGAAGAAGTGAACAAGAGCCTGAACCGGGCCTATGGAGAAATCCGAAAGCAGGCCAAAATTCCCGGGTTCAGGCCGGGAAAGGCACCGAGAAAGATTCTCGAATCCTACTATGGCAGTCAGGTGGCAGATGATGTAACCCGAGAACTGATCAGTGAATCCTTCCCCAAGGCCGTGGATGAGGTCAGTGCCTATCCCCTTGGTCAGCCCGTACTGGAAAAGGAACCCTTGAAGCAGGGAGAGCGCTTTGTCTATTCTGCAGTGATGGAGGTGCGCCCGGAATTTGAGGTGAAAGATTACCTGGACCTTGAAGTGGAAAAGGAAAAGCCTGCCGTCACTGAAGACCATGTGCTGAAACGTCTGGAAGAGATCAGAGAACAAAATGGCAGGCTGGTCTCCATTGAGGAGGAACGGCCGGTACAGGAGGATGATTTTGTGATCATCGAATATGAGGGGTTTGAAAACGGTCAGCCCCTGGAGGGGGTTAAATCGTCCAATCAAATGGTAAAAATGGGCCGGAACGATTTTCATCCCCAATTTGATGAGGTCCTGATGGGGTGTAAAAAGGGGGATGAACCTGAAATCCAGGCAACCTTTGAAGCGGATCATCACAATCCGAAACTGGCCGGAAAAAATGTGGTTTTCAGCACCAAAATAACGGACATAAAAGAATTGCAAGTCCCTGACGTAACTGATGAATTTGTCAAAGGTCTGGGAGCTGACGTCCAAGATGTGGAAGGGCTTAAAGCGGAAATCGAAAAAGGCCTGATCGCCCAGGAAGAGGCCCGAGTGGACAGAGAGCTCAAAGACCGGCTCCTTGAAAAGATCGCCCAAGGGACCGACATTCAACTCCCCCGGGTGCTGGTGGACGCGGAGGCGGCGTCATCGGTTGAACGGCTTGCGGGCAGGCTTCGGATGGGGGGATCCAGTCTGGAAGCCGCAGGCCTTTCAGAGGAAAAACTGAAACAGGACATGATGCCGGCGTCAGAAAAACGGGTCAAGGAGATGCTCATTCTGGGACAAATCGCCAAACAGGAAGAGATCGAGTTGACAGATGAAGACCTGGAAGAAGGATACCGGAATCTGGCCGAGCGTACGGGTCAGGATATTGACACCCTCAAAAAGTATTATGAGGCCAGGGGCCAGGTGGATTCCTTGAGGGATCACCTGCTGGAAGAAAAAACTTTGAACTATCTGGTTGACCATGCTAAGGTTTTGGAAAAGGAAAAAGGCGAACTCAGCCAGGAGAAAAGCGGTGAGGAGGATAAAATAAGCTAAATGTTGATACCTGTGGTTATTGAACAGTCCAGTCGCGGGGAGAGGGCGTATGACATCTATTCGCGGCTTTTAAAGGATCGTATTATTTTCATTGGAACCCAAGTGGGCGATGATATGGCCAACACCATCATCGCCCAGATGCTTTTTCTGGAGTCTGAAGACCCTGACAAGGAGATTAACGTATACATCAATTCTCCGGGCGGGTCGGTGACCGCCGGCCTGGCCATCTACGATACCATGCAATACATAAAACCCGATGTCGCCACCATCTGCATGGGCCAAACCACGAGCATGGCGGCATTGCTTCTGGCATCCGGGGCCAAAGGGAAACGCTATGCCCTGCCTCACTCGAGGATCATGATTCACCAACCCATTGGGGGGGCGCAGGGTCAGGCCACGGATATCGATATTCATGCCAGAGAAATATTAAAGATCAGGGAAAACCTCAACCAAATCCTTGCTTACCATACCGGTCAGGATATCGAACGAATCCGCAAAGACACGGAGCGGGATTTCTTCATGAGCTGTGAAGATGCCAAGGCGTACGGTATAATTGATAAAATTATTGTCAAAAGAGAAGTGCCCAAAAATTCAAAAGATAAAAAATAGGATGATAGGTTATGAGCAAAAATGACACGACGCACGACGATCTGCTCTGTTCTTTTTGTGGAAAGAGCCAGGAAGAGGTCAAAAAACTGATCGCCGGACCCTCCGTATACATCTGTGATGAATGTATTCAGCTGTGCAATGAGATTATTGCCGAAGAATACAGCCAGGAAGATGAGGACGGTTCTAATCAACTCCTTAAACCCTCTGAAATAAAAGAGATCCTTGATCAATATGTCATTGAACAGGAACGGGCCAAGAAGGTTCTCTCCGTGGCTGTCCATAACCATTATAAGAGGATCAGCACCAAGATGGATATGGAGGGGGTGGAGATCGAGAAGAGTAATATTCTGATGATCGGGCCTACGGGTTCGGGGAAGACACTTCTGGCCCAGACATTGGCCAGGATATTGAAAGTCCCGTTTACCATCGCTGATGCCACCACCCTGACCGAGGCGGGTTATGTGGGCGAAGATGTGGAAAACATCATCCTCAATTTGGTGCAGATGGCCGATTACGATATTGAAGCCGCGTCCAAGGGAATCGTGTATATCGATGAAATCGACAAGATCGCCCGGAAGTCGGACAGCCCCTCCATCACAAGGGATGTCTCGGGCGAGGGCGTTCAGCAGGCCCTGCTGAAAATCATAGAAGGGACCCAGGCCAGTGTCCCCCCCAAGGGGGGCAGAAAGCACCCGCAGCAGGATTTTGTCAAGGTGGATACCAGCAATATCCTCTTTATCTGCGGGGGGACGTTTACCGGATTGGATAAAATCATCGCCAATCGAATCGGAAGTAAATTGATGGGATTTGAGGCCGACATCAAGGGAAAAGGCGAAATGGATACCAATGCGCTTATAGGACTGGTGCAGCCTGAAGACCTGATCAAATACGGGCTGATACCGGAATTTATCGGAAGAATCCCGGTAACCGCCACCCTTGAAGAATTGAGCCTGGAAGCGCTCAAGAAGATATTGACGGTGCCCAAAAACGCCCTGGTCAAACAATACAAAAAACTGTTTGAACTGGAGAGTGTGAACCTTAAATTTACAGATGAGGTGCTTTTGGCCATAGCCGAAAAGGCAGTGGAGAGAAAATCCGGGGCCCGGGGGCTCAGGGCCATTTTGGAGTCCATTATGCTGGATATCATGTATGATATCCCTTCAACTCCCGAGATCCGCGAGTGTATCCTCAATGAAGAGGTGGTCACCAAGGGGGAATCCCCTATGTTACTTTATGAAAACCAGGCAGAATATGGATAAAATATGATAAATTCAACTGAAGAATTCGGTAGTACCTATGAAATCCAGCAGGGAGAGGACAAATCCTATTTTCCATTGCTTCCCTTACGGGATGTGGTGGTCTTTCCCAATGTGGTGGTTCCCCTGTTTGTGGGCCGGGAAAAATCCATCAAGGCCCTTGAATACGCCCTTTCCAATGAAAAGGAGATCTTCCTGTCCGCCCAGAAAGATGCGCAGGTGGATGATCCCGCACCCAAGGATATCTATTCTTTCGGCACCGTGGGTGCCGTGCTTCAATTGTTGAAACTGCCTGATGGAACCGTGAAGGCGCTTATTGAGGGGAAGGAGCGGGCCAGTGTAGAGCGGTTCATGGACAAACAGGGTTTTTACATGGTGGAGGTCAAAAGGCTTTCCGAACCGCTGGAGACGGATTCCGAGACCAATGCCCTGATCAGGAGTATAAACGAAAGCTTTAAAGAATATGCGGAACTGAACAGCAAGATCGGCAAGGAGGTCATCTCTGCGGTTACGTCCATCGAGGATCCAGGACGTTTCGCCGATACCATCGCCGGCCATTTGGCCTTGAAGGTGGGGGACAAGCAGGCCATTCTGGAGACCGTGGCCCTGAATTCCCGATTGGAAAAATTGTATGGCAATCTCAGCAATGAGGTGGAGATTCTGCGTCTTGAACAGCGACTCAAATCAAGGGTCAAAAAGCAGATGGAAAAGACCCAGAAAGATTACTACCTCAATGAACAAATGCGTGCCATTCAAAAAGAGATGGGCACCAAGGATGATTTTAAGGCCGAACTGGATGAGCTTGAAAAGAAGATTAAGCGGAAACGACTTCCCAAGGAGGCCCATCAACGCGTCAAGCAGGAATTCAAAAAGCTGAAGATGATGTCTCCCATGTCGGCCGAGGCCGCCGTGGTCCGCAACTATATCGACTGGATCATAGAGCTGCCATGGAACGTCAAGACCAAGGCAAAACTGGAAATAGAGGGCGCTCAACAGGTGCTCGAGGAGGATCATTACGGCCTTGAAAAGCCCAAGCAGCGGATTCTGGAGTATCTCGCGGTACAACGACTGACCAAGAAGGTGAAAGGACCTATCCTGTGCCTGGTAGGTCCTCCGGGGGTGGGCAAGACATCCTTGGCCAGATCCGTGGCCCGGGCCACCAGCAGGAACTTTGTGCGGTTATCCTTGGGAGGGGTCAGGGACGAGGCTGAAATCCGGGGACATCGAAGGACCTATATCGGGGCCCTGCCCGGCAAAATCATCCAGTATCTGAAGCGGGCCAAATCCAATAACCCGGTGTTTTGTCTGGATGAAGTGGATAAGATGAGTACGGATTTTCGGGGAGACCCATCCTCGGCCCTGTTGGAGGTGCTGGATCCGGAGCAGAATGTGGCCTTTAATGATCACTATCTGGATCTGGACTATGATCTTTCGGATATCTTCTTCATCACCACGGCCAATACCCTTCACAACATCCCTGCCCCCCTCCAGGACAGGATGGAGATTATCCGTCTCCCCGGGTATACGGAAATTGAAAAGCTCAATATCGCCAAGCTGTTTCTGATTAAAAAGCAGGCCGAGCAAAACGGTCTCAAACAGGAGAACATATCGTTTACGGATAATGCCATTTTGCAGATTATTCGTACCTATACCAGTGAGGCGGGGGTTCGAAATCTGGAGCGTGAAATCGCCTCTATCTGCAGAAAGGTGGCCAAAGAGGTGGTCAAACATGGTGAGGGGACCCACGTCTCCGTGACCATGCAGTCCGTCCAGAAGTATCTCGGCGTACCCAAGTTCCGTTACGGCCGGACAGAAGAGGAGGATGCCGTGGGCGTGGCCACCGGCCTGGCATGGACGGATTCAGGGGGAGAACTCCTTCAGACCGAAGCCACGGTCATGCCGGGCAAGGGGAATCTTTCCCTTACCGGGAAACTGGGCGATGTGATGCAGGAATCGGCCCGTGCGGCCTTGAGTTATGTCAGATCAAGGTCCAGACAACTGAAGTTGCCGGACGATTTTTACGAAAAGGTGGATATCCATGTGCACGTGCCTGAGGGCGCTACGCCAAAGGATGGTCCGTCAGCCGGTATCACCCTGGCCACTGCCATGGTATCTGCGCTGACCCGGATCCCCATCACCCGCGATATCGCCATGACCGGGGAAATTACCCTGAGGGGAAGGATCCTGCCCATCGGCGGACTCAAGGAAAAGATCCTGGCCGCCCACAGGGGGGGGGTGTCCAAGGTGTTGATTCCTTCGGAAAGCAAGAAGGATATCATGGATATTCCCAAGAAAATATTGAAGAAAGTGGAGCTGGTCCTGGTGGACCATATGGACGATGTCCTGAAGGAAGCCCTGGTGGTGGAAGAGGGGAAAGAACTCTTCAAGCCGGCGGAAAAATGTGAACCCTTCTGCTTCACCGATACGGGTCCGCAGGAAAAAGCGCCTGAGTCCGGTGTGACCGCCCATTGATCGGTCCGTCCAAATTTTGTTGACAAAGTCCGATCCAGCTGATATTTAATTTTTTTTCCTAAGGTTCCACTTCAGGCGGGTAGCTCAGTGGGAGAGCATCGGCCTTACAAGCCGGGGGTCACGGGTTCAAATCCCGTTCCGCCTACCACTTTGAGGCGGACTTCCAGAGAAACACGATGGGTGTTGTCTCAAAAGCGCTTAAGAAGTTAACAATCGGGGGCGTAGTTCAGCTTTGGTTAGAACGCCGGCCTGTCACGCCGGAGGTCGCGAGTTCGAGTCTCGTCGTCCCCGCCATAAAACAAATAATTCCAGCCAGTTAGCAAACCTGGCAAATTCGGGGTTTTGCCCCGGACACCAAATGCTCTTGGAAATCCCTTTCCAAGAGCATTTCTCCAACCATTTCATCTCATTTTAGATTAATTTAAATACATCTACTTACTATTGAATTCAAGGACGCCGGTCACTTGTTCAAAGGTCCGTGCTGCTGTTATTCTGTGTGAAAAAGGCAGCCCCGTCCTTTTCTGATTTAACTGATTATGATGACAAAAGAAGGGCCTTGACCGGGGGTGTAATTTTGTTTAGGTTTGAATTTTGGATGGTAGCGACTGTGAGAGGAAATGGTTACAGAAGATGATAAAGTCTCGTTTAGATATTGCCAAGACCTATCTTGATGATGCGATGATTCTGCACAAGAATAGGCGAATTAACAGCGCTGCATCGAGAGCCTATTATGCATCCTACCAGGCCATGTGGGCGGCTCTGGGAGAACCAAAAGAGGGAAGAGTGTGGCGACATCTTGCCATTATAAAGCATTTTGTGAGGGGATATTGGTTTGAACCGGATCATGAGGAGGCGGGTCCTGGTCTACTGGAAGACAAACGGCTGCCATTAAGGAGGCTCTATTCTTATCGTATCATGAGTGATTATGAAGGAAAACTTGTGGATGAACATCACTTGGGCGGGCTTTTGGAAATCGTGAAGGAGGTTATCCAGATTGTTGAAGAAAAGGGGAGGTGAGCAAATGCCTGAGGTGAAAGCCCTGGACAAGAGTCTGGCCGAAGCGGTTGCCAAGTTCGTAGATTCGCTTCACCATATCTATCCAGGAATTGATATAAGGCCCATCGCCAATTTTGAAGATGAGGATTTTACATTCCAAATCGCAGTCTCCGGAAATCTCTCCATAGAAGAGGTCTTGGAGACGTGTCATAAAGAATGCATTAAGGTGGAAGACGAGTACGATCTGTTCATTTTTCCCTATGTAATCCATGGGTGATGAAGCGCCCTGACTTGTTTATTGAGAAGTCCGCTTCACCTGTCTTCCAGTGCTTAATCTTCATATTTTTCTTCCAGTTGACCTTCCCTTAAAAGCTCTTGTGCCTCTTGCCGGGCAAATTCTGGTTGTTGCATCTGTTTCATGCGGTCAAAAGCCTCTCGCGCACCTGTGGGATGCTGTTCGCGCCATCTGCGAATGACCAATTCCATCTCATTGAGGAGTGCTCCGATTCTTCCATTCTCCATGATACTTTTGAAAAAACTGCGAGTTTTTCGACCTTGTTTTTGCAGGTAGGCATTGAGGTCCCTGC